>NZ_JBNDHS010000008.1:0-113967 GCF_056755095.1 Rhizobium sp. SVR5-9E
TTTCCAGTTGTAAAACGTCGCTTCCGAAATTCCGTGCTTGCGGCAGAGGTCGGCTGCCTTCGCACCAGCCTCCTGCTCCTTCAGCACCGCAATAATCTGCTCTTCCGTAAATCTCTGCTTCTTCATTCGTCCGTCCTTTAATAGGCCGGAACTCTAATCCATTTTGGAGGAAATTACCCGTGGCAGGTCACCGTATTCGCACGGGGCCGCAAATGGGGGCGGCGCACCAGAAGGGACGCAAGACCGTACCTGAATTTGTCGAAGGGTCTGTGCTCCATACTCCCAGAACCTCTGAAGTGCACTTTAGCGCTGGCTGGGAATGTTTGGTAGACATTTCTGAAAACCCTGCGGATATGCAACAGGGCGGTCGCCTGTGATTTGCTCGACACCAAATCGTCCTGAAGCTTCTGACGCCTCCGCTCGAGATCGTACGGAGGCTGCATCTTAACCTTTAAGTGATTGCACAGGAATAGACTGCAAGGCAACGCATGGGGTGCCTATGGACAGCAATCGACGCACAGAAAACGGACTTTGATCGGAGGCAAGATCCTGTTGAACGGCGGCGCAAGCGTTCTGGACTATATCGTCAAGGACATGTCCGATGGAGGGGCTCGGTTGGCTGTAGATGGAGCGCTCGCCGTTCCTCAAGAGTTCGACCTGAGACTGTCTGATGGGCGAAATTTCTACTGCGCGTGAAGTGGAGGCAAATCGCCTCTCCTGGAGTGAGCTTTACTACTATCTCAACGTGATAGGGCGATCGGAGCAGCGGCGCGGCGGTCAGGGGCTGGGCGATTGGGTCAAAGGCAAATGCGTCCGGAGCGCGTCGACCGTATCGAACGCCAGAGGCTCTCCGCGGGGCAGACAGGCCTGACGCAATAATACGCGGAAATACGACCAAGGGCTCGTCCAAAAGGGTCGGAGATAGCGAGCCCCTGGCCTCATGGCGGCCTCGGATATTGGGTAGGTGGCCGTCATTGTGCCGTGCTGGGGGCTGCAGCGCTTGAAACTAAAGCCCCGGGGAGCCTGCTCGTCAATAATCAATAATGGTTACCGATCGAAGGGCCCGCACCTGCGGAAGCTAGCCTTGCCGCGCCTCATAGCTCCCCTAGCCATCCAGCGCGGGATTGACCACGCGGCACCCGGAGAGGGGTGTCATCAGCCGGTTGAACAGGAGAAACTGCGACGCGGCCCAAGTGTGCAGAACAAGGCTGGTTCTGCAATGTTCCATAAGAAGCGGGTCGTTTAATGGGGACGGTGACCGCGCGTCACGATGAAGTGCGTCTTCGTTGATGGTGGTTACCAGCAAGATTGCCGCACGGTCTTCTCCTTGACCAAGTAAGTCGATCTCTGTTCCCGTTCGCAGCGTAAGAAAAAAGACCCCGCTGACTTGTGGAGAAGGTTGCGGGGTCAGCTCGCCGGAATTCGGCTGGATGCGCTGGCAGGGTGACTCCGGGCGCAATCCGGCAGAATAGCGCGCCGCACGGTCACTGCTTCATCTTCATTGGCTCAATTGCCGAAACCAGGCTCTCCATGAGCTAAAGACGCCAAAGGCACCGGGCGGGGCGCCCGATGCCCGTTAGACGTCTGATACTGGTTGTCAAACGACCTTCTCACCTTCGATCTGCTTAGTCTGATCGTTGCCAACGGCCAGGTCGCTCTTGATCTCGATACGACGCGGCTTCATTTCCTCCGGAACCTCGCGTTTGAGATCGACTGTCAAGAGACCGTCGTTCAGGTTTGCACCAACGATCTTGACGTGGTCTGCAAGCTCGAAGCGACGCTCGAAGCTCCGACCCGCCATGCCCCGGTGCAGGTACTCGCCGTCTTGGCCATTTTTCTTCTGGCCCGACACGATAAGCATGTTCTGTTCCCGGATCATCGTCAGTTCGTCCTGCGAAAAGCCCGCCACAGCCATTGCGATGCGGTAATCATCCCCGCCGGTCTTGACGATGTCATACGGGGGCCAGTTGTCGCCGGTCTCGATGCGGCTTGCCGCCTCAAGCGCGTCCAACATACGATCGAATCCGATGCTCGACCGGAACAGGGGCGAGAAATCGAAAGTGGTAGTTCTCATAGCCACATCCTCCTTTGAAGCAACATGGATACGAGAGCGCCAAGTCCAAGTCGTCCTCGACGCTCACTCAGCTTTGCCGGTCCGCCTTGGCATCCGGTATATTAGATGTAGTGATGGAATATTTGCCGTTCAAGACGTCCAGATGGCGCATAGCTTAGGTGCCGCCGATGGTGCGATTGGTGACACGCCTCATGAATGGTGGGATGTCCTCGAGTTCGGCGAGTTTCCCGTTTTTCTTCAAAAAGCGCCGAAAATTCTCGCGCACCGTCGACGTTGGACGTCTGCCACATGCTGCTTCTCTGCAAAGGTCGATTAAGGTCTGGTAGGTGGGGCTTCGCTTCTCAGGGGCCACTCATCCAGGTAGTCGAACATGTCGTCAACTCCCGCTATTTCCTGAACGAAGTATTTCCGCTGCGCATAAATAGGGTGGTCAAACTTGTCGAGCGCCATTGCAACCTCCTTAACTTGGCGGGTTTGACGCATACAGATTTGGGCGACGGCTTTGTGCCTTTCAAGGGTTAATACATCCAGCAACGGAGCCGAAAGCGGGAGAGGTTATTCGACCACTTTAGGCACCAGGAAGAAATTCTGATCGGCGAGCGGCGCATTGGAAACGATATCGGCGGCCCTGTTGCCTTCCGTGACTTCGTCCGCGCGCATCTTTATTGCCATAGGCATAACCGAAGTCATCGCCTCGACGCTCTCAACGTCCACTTCCGAAAGCTGCTCGATGAAACCGAGAATACCGTTCAGCTCGCCAACCATGAGGTTTGCCTCTTCTTCCGAGAGGGCAATACGGGCAAGGTGCGCAACGCGCTTAATGGTGGCAAAGTCGACGGACATGGCATTTTACAAACCGTATGCTGGCTCAAAGTAGCCCCGCAGGAGCGGGCAGGTAAGAGTAAATAGTGACCGAGCGGCACCAGGATGAGAACTGCCAACCCGACATCACTGGCGACTGAGGTCGAGATATGGGAACCAACCCGCCATCAATGCGGCAACGGATTAACAAACGGCTCGGTGTTTAAACGGCATTAACTGAAATTTGGGCCGTTAGTGGCCAGCTTCAAGCATTGGTCTGCTGCCGTACGGTTGCAATCTCGTCAGGACTCTGTGGTGCACCAGTCGTTTCGATGCCCGGGCCGCCCCTCGAGCAAAGCCGTCCTTGAGTAGCGTCTTGCCGATTTCTTCACCATTGGCCCGGCAGATATTCACCAGTGGGCGGTGAGAAGGTGTTGCGTCCACCGCTCCGCTCCATTCCACCCGCAAGCCTTTTTTAGCCAAAAGCTCTTTCAACCTTCCCTTGGCGATTAACGCCAGCCTCCGTTTCTTGATGCACTTCGCGTGCGACCCGATCTCCGGCGTGTCGATGCCCCGAGACGAACGGAACACCTTCCCCCAGCAATCGCATATTCTGACCACTCGGCAGGCACTTGACCGTATCGCCGTCGACAGCCGCCATTGAGGCGCAAACCAGCAGTTCGGTGACCACTATCGCGCTCCTCTATGCCTTGGCAGCCGCGACAGGTCATTCTTAGAATTGCAAGCCGATGCCCACCGTGAGCATGGTCGAGATCAAAGTCCACTGATCCGCCACCAAAGTTTCCGGTGCCGAAGTCAGTGAAGCGATACTCCCCCTGGCAAAGATATTGTTGGTGAATGCATAATCGACACGCGCCCCAACCGTGTACCCGCTAAGCGTATCGCTCGACGTGCCGCCAGGGGTATGTGCCTCGGCTCGCGCGGTCGTCCAACCCGCCGTGCCGTAAAAACAAGGCTCGATCTAAAGCAAACCCGACGCGACCTGGAAACGACCCTTGAGCGGTGGTTTCAACGGAAGCGGGAACGCCGAAATCCTCTTCGTTCCAATTTCTATAGAGGTCACCCTCGAAACCGATCACGATGTTGTCCATCTGGAGCTTCCTTCCCCTCACGCGTGACGCGTGAGGGGTGCAAAAAGGACGGGCCGAAGGCCTCGACCGTTCTCAATTTCTTACACGGTCGACAGCGGATGGTTGTGGCTAAACCAGATGCCGCCAGTGGCCAGGACTGCGACCACAATGCCGGCAATCACATGCGCCCACATTGCCGTGTCACCACCGAGAAGCAAAGGACCCATGGCGCGACTGCGGCCCAGATACCGAGCATCAGATTGATCCATTCTTCCGCCTCATAGAAAGCATAAAGCGCCACCGCGGCGATGCCGACAATGACAATACCGACGATCCAGGCGTTCCAGGCGGCGTAGGCTTCGGCGGCGAAGCCGAGCAGCCATGGCGATAGCACTAGACCAAGACCGGCAACGATATTGAGGACATCGAAAGCCGCCCGGTTGTTCGAAGGCAGGGACCTCAGCATGGTTCATTTTTCCTCATCAGTGTTGCGCATTAATGGGCCGCCTCCTGCTGGCAGAAGACGGGTGCGGCAGCAGCAATTGAACCGCCGTTGCTGCGATGTCCGGTTGTCGGGGAAGAGGAGACGGAACAGGCACTGTTCCTGCTGGTAGGTACGGCCCCAGCAGATCCAGCCTCGGTGCCGCACCTGTTTGGCGAGATACACGCAACGGCATTTTTTGGAGACTGGGAGCATCGAGAGAAAGACTGCTTCGCCGGTTGTCGTTCGAGCCTTGGAAGCCGAAACAGGTGTGTTGTTTTCGTGGTGTGTCTAACAGTCTCTGTCATTTATCCCTCCCTGCTGGCGAAGCATCGAGACCGACGGCGGCCCATGGCCGCCCTCGGCGCTTTGATTGATATCAACTCTTGATGGCGATGCGCTTGACCTGCGACTGCGCCTTGTCGCTCTTCGGCAAGGTCACGGTCAGCACGCCGTTCTTGAAGCGAGCATCGACCTCATCTTCCTTGACTTCGAAACCGAGCGGGATGCGGCGCTCGAACCGGCCGTAATAACGCTCAGAGAAGTGCCGATCCTTGTCCTCGCTCTCTGAGCGCTTTTCGCCCTTCAGCGTTAGCACTCCGTCATTGAGCAGGACCTCGATGTCCTTTTCCTCAAGGCCGGGCACTTCGGCCGTCACCTTGATCTCCTTGTCCGTGTCGGAGATCTCGACGCTCGGCCAACCGGTACTGAATGCGGATGTCCGGGCAACGGATGGCAGGCTGGAGCCGAAGCCGCGGAAGACGTCGTCGAACAGCCGGTTTACCTCGCGATGCAGCGACAGGAACGGATCACGCCCGTCATCGCGAAAAAGGCTCGGAACCTGGTTGCCGTTGTCGCGGCCCCAGGGAATCAAATCACGCATACTCATGATTTTCTCCTTTCTGATGGTTCGCTTGGCAAAGCTTCACTGCTGGGCCGAGCCTAGCCCGGCGCCAGTGCGCTTATTGTGGTGGAAGCCTTAAGCCGCCTGCTTCTCGGCCTCGATCTGCTTCGTCTGAGTCATGGGCAGCGTATCGGTTGCGATCTCGATCTTGCGCGGCTTCATCTCCTCCGGGATTTCGCGCTTGAGGTCGATGGTCAGAAGACCATTGACAAGCCCGGCGCCCACGACCTTGACGTGGTCGGCGAGCTCGAACCGGCGCTGGAACGAGCGGCCGGCGATGCCGCGATGCAGATACTGCACATCTTCAGCATTCGCCTTCTGGCCCGATACGACGAGCATGTTCTGCTCCTGAGTAATCGTCAGTTCGTCCTGCGAGAAGCCCGCAACTGCCATGGCAATGCGGTAATCGTCCCCACCGGACTTGACGATGTCGTAGGGCGGCCAGTTGTCGATCGCCTCGACACGGCTTGCAGTTTCGAGCGCATTCAGTATCCGGTCGAAACCGACGCTCGACCGGAACAGGGAAGAAAAATCGAGGTTTGTCCTCATAGCCATATCCTCCTTATAAGCAACATGGACACAAGGAGACGCCAAGAGCACTTGGCCGCTTCCTGGACTTGTCGACTCCCATTGGGCAATCGAACAATATTGATATAATCCAGTGGCTTGCCGTATCAAGAGGAGTGGAATTACCTGACATAGGAAATGATTTTTTTGTTGGTCGCACCACATTAGAGAAGGCAAGAGAAAGGAGAGTGGATATGACAATGACATCTGAAGACGTCATCGCCATTCTTGGGCCTGTCGATGAAATTCTGGTGGCGGAGGTCAGGGCGACAGGTGCGACGGCGGCTGAACTCGCTGAGGCATTTGCGTGGGCTAACAATGACGAAGCCTTGATGGGTGAAGGGCGGCCTCTGCCGACCGGCAGAGTTGCCGCCCTGATCGATCTGTTGGTCTCAAATGAAGAGGAGCCGGAATAGGCAAGGCGGGCGACCCCGCCTCCTTTGAGTTGCTGCCTGGCCTATGCCATCGTGACCACCCGAACATCGCCTCGGCGATCGAGGACGTCGACCACGACCTGACGGCCGGAGCGGCGGATGGCGACGTCGGCCACGCCATCGCCGATCCGCAGGCGCCGCAGGATCACCTCGTCGAGGAATGACGGCAGATGCGGCTCCTTGAAACTGACTTGCAAAGCGCCCGGTGCGTCATTGACCGGGCGCTTCCTGCGAGGCGTTGGCCCTCATGGCCTCCACCAGTTCGTCGTGGACTCGGATGCCTCTTTTGAAGCAGCGGCCGACAGCCGTCATCAATTCGGCGACGGCCGCCGGGTCCTTTGCAATCCCGCGTTCGCGCGCGATGGTCTTGACGACATCGACACATATGCGGAGGTCTTCCCTCGAAAGATGACTGCTCGTCATCTGCCGCTCCAAGGAACGCCCGCCGCTTTCGCGGCGGGCACGCCTTCTTAGTAGTCCATGCCGGCGCCAGCGGGCAGGGCCGGATCGGCATCCTTCTTGGGCTTTTCGGCGATCATCGCTTCCGTCGTCACCAGCAGACCGGCAACGGAAGCGGCATCCTGGAGCGCGGTGCGCACGACCTTGGCCGGATCAATGACGCCCTGAGCGTAGAGATCACCGTACTCGCCGGTCTGCGCGTTCCAGCCGTAGGAGAAATCGGCCTTCTCACGCAGCTTGCCGACAATCACGGAGCCTTCTGCACCGGCATTCTCGGCGATCTGGCGAACAGGTGCTTCGATCGCGCGGCGGACGATCTCTACGCCGACCTTCTGGTCCGGGTTGACGGTCGTGAGATTATCGAGTGCCTTGACCGCCCGCAGCAGTGCAACGCCGCCGCCTGGCAAAATGCCTTCCTCGACGGCGGCACGCGTGGCATGCAGGGCGTCGTCAACGCGATCCTTCTTCTCCTTCACTTCGACTTCCGTTGAACCGCCGACGCGGATAACGGCGACACCGCCAGCGAGCTTGGCAAGACGTTCCTGCAGCTTCTCGCGGTCGTAGTCGGAGGTGGTTTCATCGATCTGCGCACGGATCTGTGCAACGCGACCATCGATCTCAGCCTTGGAGCCAACACCGTCGATGATGGTGGTGTTTTCCTTTTCGATCGATACCTTCTTGGCTCGGCCGAGCATGTTGAGGGTGACATTTTCAAGCTTGATGCCGAGATCTTCGGAGATGACAGTGCCGCCCGTCAGGATGGCGATGTCCTCCAGCATGGCCTTGCGGCGGTCGCCGAAGCCCGGAGCCTTGACAGCAGCGATCTTGAGGCCGCCGCGGAGCTTGTTGACGACGAGGGTCGCAAGTGCTTCGCCTTCGACGTCTTCAGCGATGATCAGCAACGGCTTGGACGACTGAACGACAGCTTCGAGAACCGGGAGCATGGTCTGCAGGTTCGAAAGCTTCTTTTCGTGGATCAGGATGTAGGGATCCTCGAACTCGACGCGCATCTTGTCCTGGTTGGTGACAAAGTAGGGGCTGAGATAGCCGCGGTCGAACTGCATGCCTTCGACCACTTCGAGTTCGGTCTCGGCGGTCTTGGCTTCCTCGACGGTGATGACGCCTTCGTTGCCGACCTTCTCCATCGCTTCGGCAAGATAGCGACCAATCTCGGCGTCGCCATTGGCCGACACTGTGCCCACCTGAGCGATCTCGGAATTGCTGGTGATCTTTCGAGCGTTGGTCTTCAGTTCCTTGACGACGGCCTCGACAGCAATGTCGATGCCGCGCTTTAGGTCCATCGGGTTCATACCAGAAGCGACCGCCTTGGCGCCTTCCTTGACGATAGCCTGTGCAAGTACAGTCGCTGTCGTGGTGCCGTCACCGGCCAGGTCGTTTGTCTTCGACGCGACTTCGCGCAGCATCTGGGCGCCCATGTTCTCGAACTTGTCTTCCAGTTCGATTTCCTTGGCGACCGAAACCCCGTCCTTGGTGATGCGTGGAGCACCGAAGGACTTGTCGATGACGACGTTGCGGCCTTTTGGGCCAAGGGTGACCTTCACGGCATTGGCAAGCACATCGACCCCACGCAGCATGCGTTCACGGGCGTCGGTGTTGAATTTGACTTCTTTCGCAGCCATTTTTTAACTCCTCAATAGGCAGCTATCTGACCGGTGGTTGGATCTACGGATTGCGCTCTTAGGCGGCTTTCTTCTGCTCGGCCTGTGCCTCGATGATGCCCATGACATCGCTTTCCTTCATGATCAGCAGGTCTTCGCCGTTGATCTTGATCTCGGTACCGGACCATTTGCCGAACAGGATGCGATCTCCCGCCTTGACGTCGAGCGCCTGAAGCTGACCGGCATCGTTGCGCGCGCCAGGACCAACGGCGATGACTTCGCCTTCCTGCGGCTTTTCCTTGGCGGTATCGGGAATGATGATCCCGCCTTTGGTCTTTTCTTCGGATTCGACCCGGCGGACGAGAATGCGATCATGAAGCGGTCGGAACGACATGTTTTCCTCCGTTGAGCAAAAAAGATGACGTTGTTCCCTGCCGGACCGGACACCAGTCCGGGCGGGTGCGAACCTCGTCTGAGCGTTCGCGCGAAAAACTTATTTTTGGTTTTTTCTCTTTTCAAGAGGGTGGAGAAGAAAAATTAGCACTCGTAACGAGCTGCTGCTAACATGCTGGAAAGGAACAATAAACGGGCTTCTTACGTTTAAAATCGGTTGATGGGTATACAATTTTGAGCCACCTTCACAGTGTTATGAAACGGAGATGAAGCATGCAATTCTCATCGGATCTGGAGCGCCAACTCAACGGCTATGGTCTGACCACCGCACACATCCTCTACCGCATTCCCGATTTCGAGTCCGTGCTACAGACCTATGTCTGGCAGGACTACGACCTCGCGCCCGATTTTCCCGAGATGCACAAGTTCCTGGGCTTCTGGCAGACGAGCCTCGACGGTCCGCTGCATTCCGTCCGCTATACCCATCAGCGTCTGATCGGACCGAACGAATGGCGCCGCGTTGAAGGCGAGTTCAAGCTGCACTGAGGCTTGAAACCACATTTTTCCCTTCCTAGCTTTTTCCCCGATCGAGGGGGCAAGGGCTCGGTCAGCATCGCACGCCTGTTCAGAGTGAGACCGAAATGGAAGAGAAAATTCAAATGATGAAAGACCTCAGCATCGAGGAGCGAGAAGAGGTCTTTGCCGATATTGCGCGCGTTCTGGAGGGTACCGCACACGAGGCCTATGTCGAAGGCAACCGCCACTTTGCCGCACTTTCGGCCAACATGGCGCAGGCAATCCGCGTCAACGCCGACGAGCTGGCGCGCGACAATGTTCAGAACGCCGAGCGCGTGCTGCTTCAGGCGTCTACCATGATCTCGCAATTCAATGCCGTGCATCCCTACCGGATGGTGAGCAAGGCCGTGCACTAAGGACTACTTCACGGCTCCTTCAGTTCCCCACACGATCGTGGCACTATGAAGATTGTGCGTCGGTCCGTCCAAGGCGGCATGCAAGCGTTGCTTCACTGCCGCATCCTGTCTGCTAACAGCCAAGACCAGATCGCGCATGACGCTGCGAAGGCTGTGGAACTGATCGACGAGATCCATCACAACATCAACGCCCGCCTCGTTGACCCCCATGTCGCGCGTCAGGTCCAAGATCAGGCGCGCGCGGGCAACATGTGCATCCCCGAAGTCGCGCTGGTCCTCGGCGATCTGCGGTGTAAGGCAACCCTACTCGATCCACAGTTCCAGCTCAGTCGCCTCGATCTTGAGGCGATGACGGAATTCGCGATCGCCCATGATCAAATCATCCATACTCTTTCGCGGATGCGCAATACCTTTCCGCTGCTGGAATTGGGCGGCAGGACCACGTTGCCGGGCCGGAGGGCGTCGGCACGCGCACCTTGCCGCCAAGCACGACTTCGCTGAGCGTGACTGGCAGGTCGAGGCGGATATCGTCGCCATCGCGGGTGAAAAAGCGGGTGGGATATCGATCAGTGCGTCGCCGGCAGGACCGCCCCGAAACCATCGTCCTTGCCCCGTAGTGGGTCTGACCGTCACGCGTGCCGGCCGATATCTGGACTTCAAGCGCCGGGCCGGCGGGAAGGCTGACCTTGGTCGTGGCGCCATTGGCCGAGTCGAAGAAATCGACTTCCAATGAGAAATGGCGGTCGCGTCCAGAAGCACGAATCGAGACCCACCCGGGGCCCGCGCTTCGCGAAAAAAGCTCGCGAAAACATTGTCCACATCACCAAAATCGGCACAGCGGCTCCATTGTGATGGGGCTCACCAGGACCGGCTGCCGATGCGTAGTCGCGATAGAAGTTGCGGGGCGCTTGTTCGGCGCCCGTCATATCGATCTCACCGCGGTCGAAGCGGGCGCGCTTTTCTTCGTCGCTCAACAGCTCGTACGCAGCGGAATCTCCTTGAATTTTGCCTCGGCACGTTTATCGCCGGGGTTTAAGTCGGGGTGCAACTTCTTTGCGAGCTTGCGAAATGTGCTCTGAATTTCCTTTTGATGCGCATCCGGTTTCAGCCCAGAAGCTGGTATGCGTCTTGGCTCATACATGTCTCCTGTCAGGCAAACGGCATAACAATTCTCGTTCTATATAAGTTGCCAAACTCTGCTTTGGAGTGGGAATGTCAGCGTACAGCGATCACCAAGGGAATTGAGCAGGGGTAATCGCAATCTCCCTGACGTGACCTGGAACGATCGTCGATTTTTTTTCCGGGTGGTCTTGAATCCGAAAATCCCAAAAACCAGATCGATTGCCGCCAGCCGCTGAAGACAGGGCTGGTCTTGCTTGGAGCGCCCGTCTTTCGGCGCTTGCGTACCCATGTTGCTTCAAGGAGGATATGGCTATGGCAACATCTTACGACTATGCACCTTTGTTCCGCTCGAGCGTTGGCTTTGACCGGGTCTTCAATCTTCTCGAAAATGCCCAGCGCGCCCGCTCGATCAGCGATTGGCCGCCCTATGACATCGTCAAGACTGGTGATGACAGTTATCGCATCTCGATTGCAGTGGCGGGCTTTGCCCAGGATGATCTCGACATCACCTTCCAATCCAATCTACTCACGGTCACCGGCAAGAAGCAGGAGACGGCGTCCGAAGGCTATCTGCATCGCGGCATCGCCGCCCGGCCGTTCGAGCACCGGTTCGAGCTGGCAGACCATGTCAGGGTGAACGGCGCCGAACTGAAGAACGGTCTCCTGTCGATCGATCTCGTTCGAGAAATCCCGGAGGCCCTTAAGCGGCGGAAGATCGACATCCAGACCAATCCGGCTCTTGCACGCCCGGCCGCCCCGGCGCAGATCGAAGCGCAGAAGGCCGCCTAATCAGAGCTTTGGAGAAAGGGCGTCGTCGTCACGGCGCCCGTCAACATCGCGGGTTGGAAAGGAGAGCGTCATGAAACCCGACATGTTCAAACAACCTGTGTCCATTCTTGTCGGCCTTGGCATTCCCGCCGAGGTTCGCAGCGTCATGGACGCCTATCGACATCTTTCCGAATGGCCTCCATCGCTTAGGGACGCCGCCCATTCGGTTGCGCTGAAGGCTTGCCGCGCGGCACTGCTCGGCGAGATAGAAGCAGAGACTGCGCGGGGCCTGTTTGCCGCCTTTGCCGAAAAGCACGATTTGCTGGCGCCGGAGATTGATGCCATCGCCGCGTCTCACCTTCGGCGAGACAGAGATCCGCACGTGCGTTAAGGAGGCTCGACATGCACGATATGTTGCAGCGGGCCGCGAGCAATGCCATGACGATGGGTCCGGCGATCTTGCTCCAGGGCATGCAGCTTCAGCGGCCGATCGACGTGGTGAAAGCGACTGCACTGTCAGCCGACGACAAACGGACCATTTTGGCGGCATGGGCTTCAGACTTCTATGCGACCGATTCGAAGCCGGCGTTCCGTCATATTCCCGGAACACCGGAGCCTGTTTCGATCGATGAAATCCAGTCTGCGCTCACAGAGCTCGACCGGCGGTACAGTTTCTGATCTCGGCGATCTCAGGCTGCCTGTTTCATCGACTTGGCGAGCCTAGCCAAATTGGAGAGCCAATTGGCTCTCCAAAGATCCGTGCGCCGCGCCCACTCGGTTTCTCAAGGCAACGCGGATGACCGTCTTACCCGGGCGCCGCTCAGTCGAATTGAAGGTCGCGACCGCATCACCCAGGCTAGAGACTTTGCCGATGTTCGATCTCGGAAAGCTGTGCGCGATCAGACGAATATCCGTCGGTCCAACGGCTGTTACAAGCGTTCCTCCGATCAGCCGCCGACCGCGTCTGAACTCGCCGCCAAGTACGTCGAACCCTAGATCGACGCCGCCAACGTCTTCCAGCGTGTCGCTTGCAAGGTCGAGGAATTCATTCGCCCCCTAGTCTAGGGCCTTCTGACGATCGGTTGCCCGTCCGGTACCTGTGACATAGGCTCCCGCTTCCCGCGCAAGCTGCGTCACGAGGGAACCGACGGTGCCGGCTGCCCCATGTGCCAGTACAGTTTGCCCCGCCTGAAGGCGACCATGCTGGAAAAGGCCCTGCCATGCGGTCAGGCAAGATATCGGCAGGCTCGCACCCGCTGTAAATCGACCTCGCCCCGGCAGAGGCGTGAGATTGCGAGCCTCTATGCGACATATTCAGCGAGCGTGCCGTCCCCGATACAGTCCGATAGGCCGAACCCCCGTTGACCTATCGACAGCCCCGTGGTGCCATAACCCAACGCAGTGACCACGCCGGCCAACTCATGGCCGAGGATCGATGGCGTCCCGATCATGAAACGAGCGATCAGTCCGGCTCGAAGCCATTCGAGTTCGGCGTTGACGAATTCCGCCGCGTGAACCTTTACGACGACGTCGTTTATCGCAGTCTGCGGCTCGGGCCGCTCCACCAGCTTCATTCCGGCCGTGCATGCAGCCTGGTCCGACTACAATCGCTTTCATGAGAATCAACTCCCCTATGTGTGTTGGTTGGTTCGGTAATTTAAGAGGCGTGGAGGTGTCTTCTCGATCCCACGCAGATCGCTGTCGGCGGGACGCCCGCGGCCAAAGGTTTAACGTCGGCTTCCTGTGTGACGTCGCGCCACGAGCCCGGTCTTTCTGGCTTCAATTGTGCGCCAGTGGCGGTCGCTTCATTGTCAGAAGTTCTCTCACATCGTGCAGATCATCTGCCGAGGCGGTACCGACCGTCAGCCATTTTCCGTCGATATATGTTTTCGCTTCATCGTAGAGATTGACCAATTGCGGGCGCCAGACGTAACGCCGTTCCTCGAACTTCTCGCGTTCTGCTCCGCCCATGACCACTAGGGCAGAGAACCGGCGGTATTCCGGCACCAACGTGGTGAATGCCTTGGTTTTCTTGTAGCGCAAGGACCAGCCGCGGTTCTTGCCGCCGTAGAGCCAGTCCGGCTCGAAAACTGCAGGATAAAACCCGTCGATCCAAGTCCGCAGTTCGGACCAGTGGCCGAATGCCTCCGGTCCGAGCCATTCGCGCACAGCGATGTCATCGGGCGGTGCTGATTTGTCGGTGATCCTGTCGCCAACTTTGAAAAGGGTACTAACTGATGAAAACATCTGAAGCCTCTCATTCATGGTTCGGCGGCGGCCGGAGGGTTAGGACGCTGGCGCCAAAACGTATATGTGCGTCCTCAGAATGCTCCCGGCTACGATTGCCGGCGCGAGCGAGACTGACTGCCGGCGCTGGCGAGCACCGCAGGGTAATTGTGGAATTCTCGCAGGTGCTCTACGGCGGTCAGGTCGAGAGCAGCGAGCGCTTTGCTCCTCGCTAACGGCGCATGGTCCCAGTCGAGGAAAGCAGTGCCCTGTAATGGGAGAAATTGTTGGGTCTTCAGCCCAATGGAGCTGAGTGCCACCGACAGATAGGGCGTGAGAAAATCCGGCTGGTTGGCTCGCTCACCAGTATAGAAGCCGCCGGACGCAACGCCGATAAACACCGGCCGGTCTCGCAGCATTCCCTCTTTTCCCGCCGGCGTCGACTTCATTGTGCGGCCGACACGCAGGATCTGGTCGATCCAAGCTTTGAGACCCGAGGGAATAGTCAAATTGTGCATCGGCGTTCCGATAACAACCACATCGGCCGCTTCGACCTCCGCAATAAGCGCCTCCGAAAGATCGAGAGAACCCGCCGGCGGGGCGGCCAACGTGGCCGGCGAGGCCAACGCAGCGGCATAGAGGGCAACGGTTTGGGGCAGGGGGTCTGCCCCAATGTCACGCCGGCTGATGCCTGCCCCAGATGCAACCTCGAGAAGCCTTTCGACGATTGCCGCCGAAAGCGCGCGACTATGCGATTCCAGACGAGGGCTGCTATCAATATGGAGGATGTTCATGTGATCGATCCCAACTGGTTCAAAAGGTTGCGATGGGAGAGTTCAGATCGATCCAGCCGGTGTACGCACGGCAATAAACCGCCAGTTCTGCAGGTGGAAGGAGGTCGGCGCCGAAGTGCCGATCCGCACCAGGTCGCGGATCTGATCGTCGCTCAGCGTGGCGTTGGGGTCGTAGTACTTGGCGGCACTACGGCTCAGAATGTTTTCGATGACAGCGTTTGTCGGCGTCGATCGCGTGGTCGCGGTCCGCGCATGGCTTTCGGCGTGTGCGGCGGTTGCCTTTTCGTTAGAGGCGATGCTGATGTTCATTGGGTGGCTCCTCATCAAGTGATTACGGAGCCCAATTTACGGCCGACGGTGAAAATATCGAGACTGTATTCGCTCAATATGATGCGCGAAAGGATCAATCTGACACGCGTGGCGCTCAGGCCGCGCGTCTAGCCGCCATTGTGCGCCAGTCGGCGCCATTCCCCCGGCGTCATCCCCATCCTTTCGGCAAACACACGGCGGAACGCCGAAACAGATTGATACCCGACCGTCTCGGCCACAGCCTCGGTGCTGACTGCCGGCTTCTTCAACTCGTTGGCTGCCAGACTCATGCGGAGATCGGTCAACAAATCGAGGGGCCGCAGCGCGTGCGACCCTTTATTCGCGATCGTCCTCAGACGTGGAAGCAAATCATGGCGAAGGCGGCACCATCTCGGTCCCGCCTCGTCACGTGATCTGCGGCGAAAGGATCGACCTATAATCGATTACCGCCTTGCGCGACCGAACCGTCGCGAGTCGCTTCGTGTTTCAAGGCCGGCGAGTATCGCCCGCAGGAATCTTTTGAGATGGGACTTCATGCTCGCCATTTCGAGCTCCTTTGGTCGGTCATGTAGGCGCGCCAGCCTCCCAATTCGGTGATTTCGCGCGCGCCTTCGATTGCATGAGCCTCGCAGAGAAAACCTGAAACCTGAGAACCGTCGTCAAGCGTTATCTTACCGATGCCGAGCGGGGCAGGGATATTCTGCACAAAACGGCCGAAAGCTTCCGGAGTGACTTTCCAAACCTCAACTTCGAGGCCTTTGCCGTCAAGGCCAGGTTCGCGGATCAGGCCCGGCTTCGGCGGGTTGGTATCCGGTAGAACGAAGAGGCGGTAATCGGGTGCAGTGCGGCAGGATTTGACCCGCCTGCCGCCTGTTCGGGTCAGTTCATGGTTGAGAGGCATGCCGGTAAGATGCGCCCCGACGACGACGATCGGCACCAAGCCGTCATCGGCCTGCGGCACCCGGCTTGCCTCCGGTATTGCCGCCAGGCGGTCCTTGCCCATTCCTGCATTCAAGGTTCGGTGCATGGCGTCGGCAAAGGGGGCGAGGGCTTCATCGGTATAGGCCAGCCCGATCAGAGTCACGCCGGCTGGGAGATGACCATTGGCATCGAAACCGGCTGGAATGGCGATCGCCGCGCAATCGAGCAGATTGACGAAGTTGGTGTAACGACCGAAATGGCCGTTTTTCACAATCGGATCCGCCATCATTTCTTCGACCGTGTAGGTGGTCGGCGAGGTCGGCACCATCAGAATATCAACTTTTTCCCATTCCTTTCCGGTCTTTTGGCGCAGCGCTTCGAGCTTGTATCTGCCTTCGAAGGCGGCGACCGCGTCATAGGCTCTCGCGCCGTCAATGATGGTACGGACCGTCGGGTCGAAGTCGGCGGCGTTCGTCGCGAGAAAATCCTTAGCGGCCGCCAGGCGTTCAGCGACCCAGGGGCCGTTGTAGAGCAGTTCGGCCGCCTGCCGGAACGGCGCGTAATCGAAGCGAACGATGGTGGCGCCGAGTGCGCGCGCTCTTTCGATTGCGGCATCATAGAGAGCTTCGACGTGCCTGTTGCCGAAGAACTCCCGCTCGGCTCCGTCGAGCACACCGATCCGCAGACCGGAGGTGGGCAGGCTGGATGGAACCGCCTTGCGCGAAAACGGATCGGCGGCATCGTAGCCCTCCATCACCTTGCGGATCGCGACGCCGTCGCCGACTGTACCAGCAAAGACGGTGACGACATCGACGCTGCGGCAGGCAGGCACCACCCCAACATTCGGCACTAGTCCCGGTGTCGGTTTGATGCCGACGAGATTGTTGAAAGCCGCCGGCACCCGACCAGAGCCTGCCGTGTCCGTGCCGAGCGCGAAGCTTGCCAGGCCCGAGGCGACGGCAACCGCTGAGCCGGAGCTCGAGCCGCCCGACACATAATTCTCGTCGAAGACCGAGCGAGGCGCTCCGTAGGGCGAGCGTGTACCGTTGAGACCGGTCGCGAACTGGTCGAGATTGGTTTTGCCGATGACGATCGCGCCCGCGGCTCGCAGTCGCGCGACCACGGTTGCGTCCTTTTCGGGATGATAGGCGAAGGCAGGGCAGCCGGCCGTCGTCGGCAGCCCCGCCACATCGATATTGTCCTTCACAGCGAAGGGAATGCCCCAGAGCGGCAGGCAGTTTGCCTCCGGGGCGCGCTCCGTCAGGGCGCGCGCCTCGGCCCGCAGCGTATCAGCAGGCGTCGGCGTGATGAAGATCGCCGGATCCTTCGAGGCTGTACGACGGGCAATCACAGTCTCGATAACGTCGAGCGGGGTAGTGCCGGCCGCATAGGCTGCACGAAGGCTTGCCAGGTCCAGAATAGTCGGCAGCATGGTTCAGCATTCCTCCAGAACAACAATGATATCGCCCGCTTTGACGTTTCGCCCGGGTCCGGCACGCAGATCACGGACGCGACCCGGCGCATGTGCGGTGACGTTGATTTCCATTTTCATGGATTCGATAATGGCAAGCGTGTCTCCAGCGGCGACCGGTGCGCCCGGCTCGACCAGTAGTTTCCAAATATTGCCGGGTACGGCGCTGGCAACGCCGAAGCAACCTTCTGGAATATCCCCATCCGGGCTCTCACCGGTGCCTTCGTCAGTGACGAAGCTGTCGAGGCCCGCCTCTTTCCAGCGCTGGCGCTCGGCATCGAAAGCCGCCTGCTGGCTCGCCTTGAAGATCCCAATGGAGGTGGCGCTCGCCTTTAATTCCCTCTCATAGGCGGTGTAGGAGAATTCCGTCTCCTCGATCCGGATGGGATAACCGCCATGCGGGAAGGCGCCGCGGGCTTCTGCCAATTCCCTATGATCGACCGGGAAGAAGCGGATCTGGTCGAAGAAATCGAGCAGCCACGGCTTGTTCTTGGGGAAAACCGGCGTCCGCCGCCAGGTGTTCCAGACTTGAATGGTACGGCCGAAAAGCTGGTAGCCGCCAGGCCCTTCCATGCCATAGATACACATATAGGCCCCGCCGATACCAACGGCATTTTCCGGCGTCCAGGTGCGGGCCGGATTGTATTTCGTCGTCACCAGCCTGTGGCGCGGATCGACGGGCGTCGCGACCGGCGCGCCTAGATAGACGTCGCCGAGGCCGAGCACGAGATAGCTGGCGTCGAAGACGACGTCGTGCACCGCCTGTTCGTCCGCCAGCCCGTTGATGCGGCGGATGAACTCGATGTTGGAGGGGCACCAGGGCGCGCTTGGCCGCACGAGTTCCTGATACTTGCGCATGGCGAGTTCGGCATCCGGGTCGTTCCAGGACAGCGGCAGATGCACGATGCGGCTCGGAACCTTGACGTCTTGTGCTAAAGGCAGACTCGCCTCGATCTCGGCCAACAGGCCGAGCAGAGGTTTGCGGGTCAACGCAGTGTCATCATAATGGATTTGCAGCGAGCGGATGCCGGGCGTGAGGTCGATGATGCCGGGCAGGCGCGCCTGTGATACGGCCTGCATCAAGAGATGCACCCTGAGCCGCAAGGCGATATCGAGGGTCATCGGCCCATATTCGACCAACAGATTGTCATCACCCTGCCGGCGGTAGACGACCGAGACAGGTCCATCGTGGCGTTGCCCGATGATCGGCGAGCCCGCCTCTTCCTTCGCCCGATGCACCACTGGGCCGGCAATCGGATCTTCAGGCCGCGCGACGGGATGGAAGCGGATGCGGTCGCCCGGCTTGAACTGGCCCATCTTCCACTGCTCGTCACGGGCGATCACTCCCGGGCAGACGAAGCCGCCGAGGCTCGGCCCGTCCGGTCCGAGAATGATCGGCATGTCGCCAGTGAAGTCGATAGCGCCGATCGCATAGGCATTGTCATGCAGGTTGGAGGGATGAAGGCCGGCCTCGCCGCCATCGCTGCGCGCCCATGTCGGGGCGGGACCGATCAGGCGCACGCCGGTGCGCGCGCTGTTGAAATGCACCTCGTAGCGAGTCGAAAACAGTGTCTCGATATCGCCATCCTGAAAGAAATCGGGTGCGCCATGCGGACCATAGACGACACCGACTTCCCATTCGCGCGTCAATTCCGCAGGCTCTGTTGCCGGCTTCGGCGCATCGGCTGCGGCCTGACGGGCAAGATGCAGCACATGACCGGTCTTCAGCGTGCCGGTGGCATTGCCGCCGAACTGGCCGAGCCCGAATGTCGCGCGCGAGCCAAGCACGACCGGGGCGGCGAAACCGCCTGCTACGGCGAGGTATGCGCGCTGCCCAGGTCCATCGATGCTGCCGATCGAGAGGATCTGGCCGGCGCGGATCATCACGGCCTCGCCATGCGGCAGCTTCTCGCCGTCGACGCTCATCGCCATCCTCGCGCCAGCAAGCGCGACCACCGTATCAGTGTGGAACTTCAGCACCGGGCCGGACACTGTCAGCTCCAGTGCTGCCACCGTGTCGCCATTGCCGACGAGGCGGTTGGCGTGGCGGAAGGAGCGCTCATCCATCGGTCCGCTCGGTGGCACGCCGACATGCCAGAGGCCAAGGCGGCCCGGCAGTTCCTGAATGCTCGATTGGGCGCCAGGCGCGATCACCTCGATGACATCGGGCACGAAGGAAAAGTCGCGGAGCGCCGTCGTCGCAACCTTGCCGCTGGCAAGAAGTTCCGAGCCGGCAATAGCGCGAAGATAATCCAGATTGGTTTCGATACCCGATATCGACGTTCCCTTGAGGGCCGTCTTCAGCTTTTCGATCGCCGTCCGTCGATCTTCAGCAGCTACAATCACCTTGGCGAGCATCGGATCATAGAAGGGCGTCACTTCCGTTCCGGTCTCGATCCAGCTGTCGATGCGCGCATCCTCGGGGAAGGAGACTTCTGTCAGCAGGCCGGCGCTGGGGCGGAAATCGGCATGCGGCATCTCGGCATAGACGCGCACTTCGATTGCGGCTCCCTTCGGCTGCAGCGCTTCCGCACCCGAGAGCATATCCTCAGCTGCCGCCTGGCGGATCATCCATTCGACGAGATCGACGCCGAACACGGCTTCGGTGACCGGATGCTCGACCTGCAGGCGGGTATTCACCTCGAGGAAGTAGAACTCCTCGCGTAGGGGATCGTAGATGAACTCGACGGTACCGGCGGACTCGTAGGAGACCGCCGCGCCGAGGTCGACGGCTGCCTTGTGCAGGCGCGCGCGCGTGGCGGCAGAAAGGCCGGGGGCTGGAGTCTCCTCGACCACCTTCTGGTTTCGCCGCTGCAGCGAGCAGTCGCGCTCACCGAGCGCGATGACCTTGCCTTCGCCATTGCCGAAGATCTGCACCTCGACATGCCGTGCCTCGGCCACGAAACGCTCGATATAGACGCGCGCATCGCCGAAGCTTGCCTGTGCGGTGCGCTGCACGCTTTCGAAGGATGCCTTCAGGCTTTCGGGATCGGCGCAGAGCTGCATGCCGATGCCGCCGCCGCCGGCCGTGCTTTTCAGCATCACGGGATAGCCGATCGTTTCGGCTGCGGCGAGTGCTTCATCGGCACTCGACAGCAGACTGGTGCCGGGCAGCAGCGGCACGCCGCTCGCCTGGGCGAGTTCGCGTGCCGTATGCTTCAGGCCGAAGGCCGAGAGGTGTTCGGGCCGCGGGCCGATGAAGGCGATGCCTTCGGCGGCAAGTCGTTCGGCAAAGCCGATATTTTCCGACAGGAAGCCGTAGCCGGGATGCACCGCCTCCGCCCCCGTCGCCTTGCAGGCGGCGATGACCGCATCGACATTGAGATAGCTTTCACTCGCCGAGGCCGGGCCGAGGCGCACGGCTTCGTCGGCCAGCAGTGAGGCCTTTGCAAAGCGGTCGGCATCGGAATAGACGGCGACGGAAGCAATGCCCATCCGTCGCAGCGTCTTGATGACCCGGATGGCGATTTCGCCCCGGTTGGCGATCAGGACTTTCTTGAACATGATCAGGCCTCGCCATCCCAGATCAGCACCCGGATCGGCGTCGGATCGAAGCCGTTGCAGGGATTGTTGATCTGCGGGCAGTTGGAGATAACGCAGAGCACGTCCATCTCGGCGACGAGTTCCACGTAGTCGCCCGGCGCCGAAATGCCGTCGACGATCGTCATCTCGCCGGTGGGCTGGATCGGCACGTTCATGAAGAAATTGATGTTGGGCACGATATCGCGCTTACCCATTCCGTGTTTCGAAACTTCGAGCAGGAAGTTGTCGCGGCAGGCATGAAGATATTTCGTGCCGTGGCCGAAGCGCACCGTATTGCTCTCGCATGAGCAGGCGCCGGCCGAGGTGTCATGGCGGCCGCAACTGTCGGCTGTCATCGTCAGCATGACGTTACCTTCGCTCGACATGATCTTCGTGCCGATGCCGACATAGGCGGCACCCTGCATGCGCATCGTATCTTGGTTGGAATAGCGCTCGGAGAAATCGTCGGCACGGTAGAAAAGCGTGTCGATTGCCTGCTGGCCGTAACTGTCCTCGATGCGGATCGTCTGGCCCTTGCGGACGATGCCGGACCACGGCGCTTCGGCGGCGATGAAATGGTTTTCCACTGCGGTTTCCAGGCTGCGGGCAGGGAAGGTCTGGATGAAATCGGACATAGTCTTCTCCTCAAGCCTGCATCAGGGCGTTGTTTTCGAAGCCGCGCACGGCTTCGGCACTTGCCGTTCGGCAAAGATCATCCGCAGCGGCGACCGCCGCCTCGTAGCGGGTGATGACGACGGGCTTCGGCTGGTACGTCGGATCGGGATCGAGCGGATGCGGACAATTGGAAAAGCCGACCAGCATGTCCATCTCGGCACGCAGCTCCACATAATCGCCGCTGTTGGACCGCTTGCCCTGCCAGCCGAAACCGCCCACCTTGGCAAGGCGCACGGGCGCGAAAAGATTGAGGATGCCGGGGATGTCGCGGCGGTCTAGGCCGAGCTTGCCGGCAACGAGAACCAGATTGTCGCGCGTGTTGCGTGTCTTTTCACCCGGATATTTCGC
Source organism: Rhizobium sp. SVR5-9E (assembly GCF_056755095.1). Classification (NCBI taxonomy): domain Bacteria; kingdom Pseudomonadati; phylum Pseudomonadota; class Alphaproteobacteria; order Hyphomicrobiales; family Rhizobiaceae; genus Rhizobium; species Rhizobium sp. SVR5-9E. The sequence continues at coordinate 21,912 of NZ_JBNDHS010000008.1, forward strand.
GGCGTTCGAGGCAGAAGTCGATCCGCCCATCAGGCAATCATGCGCACCGCAACTGTCTTCGATCATCGAGAACATGACGCGGCCCATATCGGAGAAGATCACGCGACCCTTGCCGAGCGCCGTCGTCCACTGGACCTTGGCGGTATCGACGAGGTTGATCCGCTCGCTCGTATCGGCGGCGTTCCAGGCGATCAGCGCCACGGCGGAATTGCCCTCCGCCTGATCGATGCGGACCGCTTCGCCGCGCAAAAGCTTCGTCGACCAGTACCAGCCGCCCGGAATGATCTCCTGGTGGATGACGGCAGCCGCATCGATGGCTGGTGCCGGCAGCGGGCTCAGGCCGGGCAGGGCCTTGGGCGCGAATTTCAGCCCCTTCTTCTGATGCTCCTCGTAGCGCGCACGGTTTGCGGCGATCTCTTCGGGCGAGCGTCTCACATGTATCATGGCTTCTCTCCTGACGGTGCCAGGTCGTCCCGGCTATGCCCCAGGGAAACGACCGGGCCGTCCCGGTCGGGGCTGAAGATCGATGGCTGGCCGGCAAGGCGTGGCGGCCAGATGGAAATGTCCTTGGTAATGGTGGCGCCGTAGCGCTCCTTCTCTTCGGGCCGGTCGCGCCGCCCCTCGAAGGCGACGACGCGGCTTGCGAGCGTGAAGGCTTCGCGCATGTCATGCGTGACCATGACGACGGTCATCCGCGTCTCATTCCAGAGCCGCTTCATCAGCGTGTGGATCTCGGCGCGGATGCCGGGATCGAGCGCGCCGAAGGGTTCGTCGAGCAAGAGCACCTTCGGCTTCATGATGAGCGCCTGGGCCAGCGCAAGGCGCTGCTGCATGCCGCCGGAAAGCTGTGCCGGATATTTGCCTTCGGAACCGCTGAGTCCGACCTCGGCGATCAGCTGGCGGGCTTCCTCGATGGCATTGCGGCGGGCGGCAGCGAAGAGCTTTGCCCTGTAGCGTGCTGCGGTCAGTTCCTTGCCGAGCAGCACGTTGCCGAGAACGGTCAGGTGCGGGAAAACGGAATAGCGCTGGAAGACAACGCCGCGATCGGGCCCCGGCTCCGGCGGCAGCGCCTCGCCATCGAGCAGGATCTTGCCCTTGGTCGGCTGTTCCTGACCGAGCAGCATGCGCAGGAAGGTGGTCTTGCCGCAGCCGGAAGGGCCGACGAGAGCAACAAAGGCGCGCGAGGCGACTGTCAGTGACACGTCCTCGAGCACGATCTGGTCGCCATATTCTTTCCAGACCTTCTCGATCTTCAATTCGCTCATGCCTGTTTCTCCAGTTCGGACCAGGGGAAGACGGCGATGCGCAGGCGATCGAGCAGGGCGTTCATTGCCACCGCAAGCAGGGTGATCCAGACGACATAGGGAAAGATGATATCCATCGAGAGATAGCGGCGGACGAGGAAGATACGGTAGCCGAGGCCGGAATCCGAAGAGATTGCTTCGGCGGCGATCAGGAACAGCCAGGCCGGGCCGAGCTGCAATCTGAGGCAGGTGATCAGCCGCGGCAGGATCTGCGGCAGCACGACCCGCAGGCCGATCTGCCAGGAGGAGCCGCCCAGTGTCTCTGCCTTGACGATCTGCTCGCGCGGCAGTTCCAGCGCTTTCAGGGCGAGGTCGCGGATCACTGTTGGCGCCACGCCGATAACGATGAGAGCGATCTTCGAGGTCTCGCCAAGCCCGAAGACAATGAAGAGGATCGGCAGGAGGGCCAGCGGCGGCACCATGGAAATGACTGCGACGAAAGGAGAAAGCAGTGCCCTGAGGTAAGGCAGCATGCCGACCAGCATGCCCACAATGAGCGCGATCGCGGTGGAAATGCCGAGGCCGGCAAGCAGGCGGATCAGGCTGGCGCCAGTATCCGACCAGAGCAGATAGTCGCCGGTGCGCTGGTCGGCCACGAAAGCCAGGCGGTTGATCGCATCGGCAAAGCCGGCAAGGCTCGGCAGAAGTTTGTCATTGGCGTTTGCCGCCAGTCGCTCGGCCGATCCGACAGTATAGGCCACGACGAGCAGGACGAAGGGTAGCAGCATCAGGGCGAACTGCGCGCCGCGGCCTGGCTTCGTGTTGATCCAACGCATGAGAAGGTGCTCCGCTGGTAGGGGAAAGAGGCGGCGCGGCAGATCCTGCCGCCTGGCGCGATCAGAGCGATCCGTCGGCGGCGGCCTTCATGTAGGTCTCGCTGAAGCGCAGCTTCACATTGCCGGTATCCCCCAGCACCTTGCCGTCTGGCATTTCGATGCCGATGACGTCAGGAGAGGGAGCACCATTGCCGAGCAGGCCTTTCTCGAAGAGGAAGTTGCGCACAAGATCCATGGTCTTCGGCAGTGTGGGCGAAGCGGTGAAGGCGACGGCATCCGCTGGCTTGTCGAACAGTTTGGTCGCGGCAAGCTGGGCTTCGAAACCGGCGAGATCCGTGCCGGACGCAGCCCCCATGGCCTCACGGGCCGCCTTGCCCTCGGCACTATTCAGCAGCGCGGCAGTCTCATACCAGATGCCAGCAAGTGCCTTGCCGAAATTCGGGTTGTCCTTCAGCACGTCGGTATTGGCGACCATCAGGTCGATGATTTCGCCAGGCACCTGCGAACTGTCGAAAACCTTCTTGGCCGAGGGATCTTCGAGGATGGTGGAGACGAGTGGGTTCCAGGTAACGACGGCGGTGACATCAGGCGTCTTATAGGCGGCCACCATATCGGCATCTGAGGTGTTGACCACCTTCACATCACGTTCGGTTAGCTTGATGCTTTCGAGCGCACGCGCAAGCAGATAATGCGAAACGGAAAACTCGACGAGGTTGACGTTCTGGCCCTTGATATCGGCCAGGCTTGCCTTGTCTTTCAGGATGACGGCGTCGTTACCGTTCGAGAAGTCGCCGACGATGACGGCGGTCGTATCGACACCGCCGGCAGCCGGGATCGATAGGCCATCCATATTGGTCAGGGTCACGGCATCGAATGCGCCGGCCGTATACTGGTTCATCGACTCCACATAGTCGTTGAACTGAGTGACATCGATCTTGATGCCGTATTTGTCCGCCCATTTCTTGACAATGCCATGGTCGGCGGCATAACCCCACGGCATCCAGCCGACATAGATCGACCATGCGACCTTGAATTCGGTCTTCTGCTCGGCCTTGGCAACAGAGCCTATCCCAAGCACCAGCGAAGCGGCGAGGGCGGTTACGGAAAAGATCTTCGAAAAAGTCTGCATTGAAATTCCCCTTTTGCTTTTCTTCAAAAGGGATCGGCAATGACCATCGCGCCGCCAATCCCCTTGGCTTACGAGGTCTCCCGGGCTTTTATCCCGCCGTGCACCCGGCGGAATTTCTCTTCCGCCGGTGGTGGCTCTCGGACCAGTCGCACTTCTGGAAAGCGCCGGAACCCTAGCCACCAACTCAACAAATTCCCTGCAAGAGGTGTGCCACCTTGTAACCTGTTGGTTTTCCAAGCCTCTACGCCTTGAGCATCTGGTATTGTGTACACTCTGCGGCATTTGCTTAATATTTGAGCACGGATCAACGCCTGCTTGGGGGAGCGTCGTTCTGGTGTGCGAGACGCAACCGCTATTTTCAAAGAGTGGCATGGAGGCAGGCGATTTTTGAAAAGCGCATCTCTGTCGGCCCCAGCGGTCTGGAGGGCCACCTTAAAAGACCTCTATTGCCGATTGTTCATTGGTGGCGAAGACTTCCGGATGACTATGGCTGCTATTTCGGCCAATAGATCTTTCCATTCGTGAGATCGCGCGGAGGAAAAAAGCACGGAGGGGCACGCTGCGTGCCCTAAGGGTTGGTTTATTGATTTCCACTAGGAACTGGCCCGGCATAGTAGGATAGTTCCATCGAGTATTCTCGGCGCAAAGGCCGGGTCAGTTCTCAAGTAGAAATCAACAGACGGCTTGCATAAGAGATAAGCGCCATCCACCTGGCTCGGCTTCAAACCAAAGCTGCTGTGCCATCCGATGACTGGTGTCCGCCCTGGCTTGGTTATCCCTTATATTACCCAAGCCGCGGCAGGCTTCGCCTGCGTTCGCAGTCGTCGTTGAGGCGTTGCTCGTACGCACGTGAGCTGCCGCTTCCCAACAAAAGGGCGCGAAAGCGAGGCCTCTTTTCCGGAAATCCTGCGCGACACGTTCTGCTTCTTAGATGGCGCACCGGGGCGCACGCCTGGACAGCTTGTGCGTGTTGGGCCAAATCGCGCCGAGCGGTTGAAAGTGCTACAGCGGTCGAGCCGTTCTTTTCTACCAAGGTTGGGGAAAGACACCGGCTCGGCCTGTCGATGGCACATGCTTTGGCTCCGCAGCTTGGTGGCATCGTAGGAGATATGCAGCCAAGTCGATGTTGGCTCGGAAATCGAGTTCTGGCTTCCGGTCAGTGGCGACTTATACACTGCCGCGTCATGGACCATATAATGCCTGGCATGGATGCCACCAAGCTCGCGCGACCCGTACGTGCGGAACATCCGCAGGTACAAGTCCTCCTCGTCTCCGGCTACGCCGAGCGTGAAGGAGCGGCATCTGATTTGCCCCGACTGACGAAACCCTTCCGAAGCGACGAACTGGCCGCAAGCCTGGCAGCGCTGACCGTGTCAAGGAACGTCGGTTAGAAGATGGCATCTCCGCGCTTCTCGAACCTGATGATTTTCATCTTGCCTGCTCACTCCCGTGGAGCGTCCCGCCTCGGCAGGGACTTTGCGTGAGCGGCCGCTTCGCCGGAGTAAGGGAAATCCTCCCCGATCTGGAGTGTGCCATCGTAGACCTTGAAGATAGGCCCGTCGATCTCGACAATTTTATAGCCGTTTACGTATTCGATCTTAGGCGTTTTCCAACCCATCGTGACTTTCCTGTTTAAAGTTCGACATGTCTCTTAGCGGATGAGGACCACCTATCTCCATCAGCGGCTGGGGGATCCGGTCACCAGAGTCTCCGTGGCGTAGCTCGATTACGCGAATCGTACCACGTCAATCAAGCTGAACTCTGACGCATTGTGTTAGTCGACCGGCGCCCACGTCTTTTTCCATCGAGTCCTCGCGCGACGTTTAAACAGATACAATCTTGGGGCGAAACCGACATCTGACAAAAACTAAGCGTTGACGCGGCCGTCTCGGTCCCGTATAGATGCGTCATCGATCTTTTGCTTGCCGAGCTTTGTCTACCGCGCGATTGGCACCGCGCTCTAAGCGAACTCCCCTTTCAAAAATAGTCGGTTTCCATCTGCGCAGCATCCGCTTCGCGGTCCCTCACTCTATGCTTTGAAAGGGTTCATCATGACCACCGGCACAGTAAAATGGTTTAATTCCACCAAGGGCTTCGGCTTCATCCAGCCAGACAATGGCGGCGCTGACGCCTTCGTTCACATCTCGGCTGTCGAGCGCGCCGGAATGCGCGAGCTCGTCGAAGGCCAGAAGATCGGCTTCGAGCTTGAGCGCGACATGAAGTCGGGCAAGATGTCGGCCTGCAATCTGCAGTCCGCTTGATCGATATCTGCTTTCCTTTGACCACGGATGTACTGGCACTGCCGGAAGCACGTTATCACTTTGAGGCCAGGCAGTTGCCTGGCCTTTTTCGTTCCGTTCACAAGATGAACCTATCAGGATTTTTCGATGAAACAGACCTTTAGTAAATCTCGCCAAGCGGCGGAGATTGCCTTCGGTAATCTCCAGACCCAGCTCTTCGCCAAAAATCACGCAATGGACGAACTCGAAGCGATCACTCAGTCTCGAGTCGCCAAGACTCAAAGGTTGCGGGAGGCGCGGCTGGCGAAGGAGATCGCCGACCGGACCTCTGTTACGTCAGCCATGCTTGCCAAACGTGGCCAAATGGGCTGAACGAACCTCTCCTCATCAGGATAAAAAATTGAAGAACATCAGAAACAACGAACTCGCCGATCGTCGATCCGCAGCTGTGGAGGCTAAAGCATCGCTTCTCAGTGCATACCCTGCTGCAAAGGCTGCTGCAGAGCCCTTGCGAATTGCGAGGCAAGCCGAGCGCATCTCGGTTGGTGAAGCTCGTGAAGCCCGCCGTGCTGAGGGCAACGCCTGAAGCTTGAGGAGCGTATGCTCCTGGAAGCTCCGGTGGCTGAAGAGCAAGCGGCCGCGGAGGCCGCAGCCATGGCAGAAACCAAGGCGCGTGCGTCGGCTGAGAATGCCCGTATCGCCCCGGTGGTCGAAGATGAAGCGGAAGGCAGAGCGGGACAGACCCTACGCAAACCGCAAGGCCAGACAGGCTTAGCCTTCACACTCCTGAAATCGCGTTGGTGAACGATATCACGGACCAGGAGCTGTGGCACAATCTTATCGAAATTTACGCTAACAACAGGAGCCATCATGGCACTGGACACGAACGAGCTTCAAGCGATCAACACATCCTGGCAGATTGCGATCCAAGAAATCCTCCGCATGATCATTCGTGACATGTACCATGCAGGCGGCGAGGCAGCATTCAATGCCCATATCAAACGGATTGAAGAAGCGGCAGTTGACAGCATCTATACCGACCTAAAACTTCGCGGTACCGACGAGTGGACGGAGGTCCTCGTCAAGGAACGAGCCAGCAACTTCGTGACGACCCTTTTGACGTCGTTCACATATGATCGGGCCTGATTCGAGAGACGCGGCCTAATCTTCGGTGCGGCGAGGCTCGTTCCGGCCGGCGACCATGTCGTCGGCGCGCTCAGCACTGGGCCATCGCCTTCAAGGACGAGGAATGCAAAGCCGGCTCCTGCCGTCCCAACAGATCTTGGGCCTTCCTCGAGTATACGGATCGCGTTGCGCTTGCTGCGCCGGGCCGTGATGCCATGCCATTGATCTGCGACGCGACCAGAACATGTTTTTCGGCGAAGGCGACAAGAACTACCCGCGCTGGACCGGTCTATCGGAGCAACCGAAATCGACGACTGAACAAAACACCTGTTAGCGCGTTTTAGCTGCGTCGTAGGGGCGTACCGCAATCATGATTATGAACTCTTCAGATGCGAGACTTGTGTTCGATCCATCTGCGTCGCTCAATACGAAGCCTTCCTCAGCATCAGGTGCTCGATCTCGATGATCGCTTCGCGTGGCTTCTTGGGCGCCTGTCTCCGGCCGAGGGCACCGGCACGTCATCGTCCTTTTCTGAGGATCATGTTGTCGCGTCTCCCGTCGCCCGGACGGCCCAAGCTTGGGTCCAACCACGGGTCGTCCGATGAGAGAGAGCCAACCTTCCTAATATGCGCGAGCGCGCTTGCTGAACCGACTTAACCAAAGGTCCTCACCTAGTAGATCTTTGGTGCATTTGTCGAGACGGCCAAGTTGTGGCATCGAGAGTTCGGTGCCCTTCAAGAGCAGTAGCGGACAATACCGACGCATTCGAGCAGTTTCGGAGGCTATCCTGCTCCGACTATCGACCGGGAACCAAAATCAAGTTCCTGCATTATATAGGGCTTCATTTTTGCGGGACCCTCATGCGGGAAAAGAACAGATCCAAAACCGACGCGCAAGACGCCGGCGACAGGCTTGTCGCGCGCCATGTCCGTGAAGATCCATTTGCGGCAGCGTTCAAGGCGACACGCATGCCGATGATCGTCACGGATCCTAACCAAGACGATAACCCCATCATCTTCTGCAACACGTCGTTTGAAAAGCTTACAGGCTACTCGGGCGACGAATTGGTGGGTCGCAATTGTCGCATCCTGCAAGGGCCGGGAACGGACAAGACAACAGTCGCACGCATCCGCGAGGCGGTCGGCGCAGGTCGGGACATTGCGGTCGACATTCTGAACTACCGCAAGGACGGCACCACCTTCTGGAACGCTCTTTTCATAAGCCCCGTCCGAGATGATGAAGGCCGGATCGTCTACTTCTTTGCTTCGCAGCTCGACTTCACGAACGTCAAGAGCCGGGAAGCCGAGCTCGCCGCAGCCCGACATCAAGCCGAGGAGGAGGTCGCCAAGAACACCGCCGATCTTCGCGCTGCGCTTGCGGCCAAAACACTCCTCGTGCACGAGGTCGATCACCGGGTCAAAAACAACCTTTTGACCATGGCTTCGATCGTCAAGCTGCAGGCTCGCACAACGAAAGATGAAAGCCAGAAGCGCACCCTGATGGCCGTTCTCAATCGGGTGGAAGCGCTCAGCACCGTCCAGCGCAAACTGTTTATCCTTGACGATATCGCAAGGTTCGATGTCGCCGACTTCGCCCGCGAGCTTGTCACCGATCTGATCGGCGGGATTGGCCGCGAGGATATTCACCTGACACTCGACCTGCAGCCGCTTTATGTCCCAGCCGTCAAGGCGACGCCTTTGTCGCTGATTGTCAATGAGCTCGTTGGTGACGCCGTCAGACGCGGCCTGAGCGATGGCGGCGGCGAGATCCATATCGTCGTGAAGCGGCTGAATGGACACTTTCTGATCCGGGTCGAAGATACCGTCAAACCCGTCGAGCCTGATCCGGAAAGCGCGGAGTTCAGCCGTCTGCTTCTTGAAGCTTCCGCCCAGCAGCTCGACGCCCGGATCAAACGGAGCAGCCGGGGCAGGAAAACGATCGTGAATGTAACGCTGCTTGTTGATGAACATCAGGAGAATGACCATTGAGGGTGATGATCGTCGAAGACGAGATGCTGCTTGCAATGGAACTGGAAAGCGAAGTGGAAGCGGCGGGACACGAGGTGATCGGTCTCGCCATTAGCAGTCATCAGGCTCGTGATCTTCTCTCAGCCTCAAGACCAGATTTCGCGTTCGTAGACATCCATCTCACGGACGGCCCGACGGGAATAGATGTAGGGCGTCGTCTTGCGGAAGCGCAAGTGCCATTCGTGTTTGTCAGTGGCAACATCAAGCGCCTTCCCGATGACTTCGCGGGTGCACTCGGCGCAATCGAGAAACCGTACACGGTGAACGGGATGAAGAACGCCTTGCAGTACATCTCTGCAGTGGTCTCAGGCGATGATGACGTCGCGGCGCCACCCAGCCTCGTTCTCGCCTGCGACGCTCAACCTCGCACGGTGCGCAAGCATGCGCAGCGTCGCAGCATGGGTCTGCCCAGACACTCGGTTTGAGAGAAAGATCGACTGATGTAAACTCAGGCCGATCATGATCGACGGGTCGTAGTTGGGAAAGTAGAGGGGAACGCGCCACTGGCTGAACAAATACCGCATGCCTCAAGGGGGGCAAGCGCGCAGGCACTTCTGGCTTCGGTCGATTGGGAGTCGTCACCGGTCGGCCCGATGTCTCAGTGGCCTAACTGTCTGCATTCCGCGCTCGACATCATGCTGCCCTCGCAGGCCCAGATCGTTATGTTCTGGGGCCTTGAATTCGTTGCCTTCTACAACGACAGCTACGCCCCGACGATCGGGGACAAGCACCCCCATGCGTTTGGCAGGCCGGCTCGGGAATACTGGTCCGAGCTTTGGGACGATCTGGAGCCGCTCCTCAAGCGTGTGCTGGAGAACGGTGAAACCGTCGCGGCCAAAGACCGGCCTTTCTACATCGAACGGCATGGATTTCCGGAAACGGTGTACTTCGATATTTCCTACTCACCCGTACGGAATGAGCACAAAGCCGTCCGTGGAGTGTTGTGCATCGTCAACGAGACGACCGAACGCGTCAACGCCGACGCGGCTGTCCGCGAAAGCGAGGAACGTCTTCGAGCGATCTTCTCACAATCGGCGGCAGGCATCGCCCTTGGCGAGCCAACCGGAGAGCTCGTGAGCGTCAACCAGCGCTTTTGCGACATTGTTGGCCACCCGGCCGAACAATTAATCGGAACGCGGATGCAGGACATAACCTATAGGGATGACCTGCCAGAAAACGCCAGGCTGTTCAGGCGTTTGGTCGAGACCGGAGAGAGCTTCAATATCGAAAAGCGCTACATTCGCGGTGACGGTAGCCTGATCTGGGTTGCCGACTCGGTCTCGGCCATCCGGGACGAGCAAGGTCGGATCTCCAAGGCCGTTGCCATCACGATCGATGTCACCGAGCGCAAACGAATTCAGGAAGTCGAACGGCATCTTGCGTCCATGATCGCCTCGTCCAACGACGCTATCTTGGGCATCGACCTCGAGATGACGATCACCAGCTGGAACGCCGCCGCCGCGCGCCTCTACGGCTACTCCGAGGAGGAGGTCATCGGTCAATCGGTTCTGACGCTCGTTCCCGATGACCGCAAAGACGAAGAGCCTTCGATCCTGCGGCAGATCAAGGCCGGTCTGGTGGTAGAACCCTACGAGACCAAACGAACGCGCAAGGGCGGGCGGCAGGTCGACGTTCTTCTGAGCGTCTCTCCCATTCTAGATGCATCCGGAAAGGTCATCGGCGCTTCCAAAGTCGCCCACGACATTTCTGCGCGAAAGGAGGCGGAACGTCTGCAGGCCATGTTGGCGGGTGAATTGAATCATCGCGTCAAGAACATTCTCGCCACGGTTGCTGCAATCGCGCGGCAGACAATAGGGCGTGACGCCACGAACAAAAAAGATGTAGAAGCTTTCCTAGCAAGGTTAACGTCGCTCGGAAGGGCACAGGACTTGCTCTTGAACGGTGATTGGCAACACGCTGATCTTCGAACGGTCGTCGAACAGGCGATCTCACCTTATCCAGGCGAGAGGTTTCGCGTCGAAGGACCATCGGTATCGCTACCCCCGAAGGCTGTCGTTTCGCTTTCGCTGGCGCTTCACGAACTGGCGACCAATGCTGCCAAATACGGAGCGCTGTCCGTCTCCACCGGTCTCGTTTCTATCGACTGGCAGCACGACATGTCTGTAAACGCCGTACTTCGACTACGCTGGAAAGAGGAAGGCGGTCCGGACGTTCTACCGCCGGCAACGAAGGGATTTGGCTCCAGGTTGATCGAGCGCCTTTTGGCAGCGGAGCTTAAGGGCTCTTGCGAGATCACCTTCAATCGAAATGGTGTTGAATGTGTGATTGCAGCTAACCTGTCGCAAATTGCTGACGATTTTGCCCCTCAACGGTAGAATCCAATGGCGTGAGCTCCCCTGGCACAAACTGCGCCGGCCAGCGAGGATCGCTGGCCGACCGGTAATTAAGGGCGGATGTGGTTCAACTCCTTGACGGCGGCCGGGACGCACGCGCGTAATGTGGGCACCCGCAATGCATCGGAGTCACCAAAAGGCAGTGCGGTCAGATGACGGATGGGATCTGGAGGACCGCCATATCAGTGCCTTTATCAGAGCCGATCATCCTTGGTGCAGCGGGTGTCAGCGAAGAGGCGCATCCTTCTCACTGGTCGCTTCGGCCCACATTGCCTCCATGATATTCCGGCGCCGGTCGCGCGTTGTCTTGTCCAAGCTGGTGAAGGCGAGGGAGCGCATGTCGACTGGAACGTGTTTGGCTTCACGACGAATGATAGAGCCTTGGCTTCGCCAACTTGCTCCCTGAGCGGCCGTGCGGCTTTGCGGGCCTTCCAATATGCCGTGGCAAACTCTTCGGAGGTGAGAGCCCTGCGCCCTGGCGATCTGCTGGGGCATCCGCGAGATGAAGGTAAATGCCGGACGGTATCAGCAACCGCTTATGGATCTTCGCATGCAGCGGAACGAGAGGAGCGCGGCATGAGGACCTCAACTCGTTCGCAGAATTCCACACTCACTGGCGGCCTCTATGAACGCGTCGCGAGGGTCAAGGTCGGGTTCCCCGCCGTTGAGAGCACTGAGACATACCTTCCGAGCCGCCGCGTATGCCGGACCTTTCTGATTTGGCCAACTAGTCATCAAGCATTCTACAGCCTCCCTGGTGCTTTTCACGGTACGGAATTGGTCTTTTCCGTCGATCACCAGTTCCACGCTGCGGTCCCATATATCGTTTTTCACGAATTCCTCCGTTGGCGCCTATGATTGTCGGCGAGGCAGGTTGGCATAATCCAGATGCCAGCGCGCGGGACCAAAGTCCTGAGCAGGCAAAAATCCCGTTCAATCATCAAGCGCGTCGTTAACGCGGCCGTGATCTCACTTCATCATCGGTGGAAAGTCTTTAGGGATCGGGATCGGATTAGGAACCTCAGCAGGCGGCAAATCTGGGATCGGCTCCTCGTTCGGCGGCTGCGGTACATCGGGCGGGAGGTCGGGAACCGGTTCCGGCTTCGGACTGGGTTTCGGGTCTGGGGAAATGGTCGCCATAGCGGGGTCCTTTCTATGGCCCCAATCCATTCGTGGCGCAGTTTGTTCCTGACGACCTCAGTGAACGACAGTGATCACCGGGATGCCAGCTTCCTCGGCCGCTCGGATGAGCGCAGCTCTCGCATCTGCCGCCGCCGTCTTGCCGTGCAACGCCTCCAAACAGGTCTTTACGGCCACGAGGTATTCCTCCCCATCGTCGAAGGGCCAGGAAGCGAACAGGGCTTCGGCAGCGTCTCCCACCGACTTCACCAATCTGTATTTTTCAGAGCCACTCATCACCAGCATCAGCGGAGGGAATGCTCTGAATGTGTGCCCGTTCATTACACTCGAACTCCTGACGGTAAATACTTTAGTAACCGTGCAAGAGCCGTGCCGTGCGGGGTGGCAGCATGAACGAAATCCGTTTTCTCCTCAGCCTCTATGGCCCCCTGTCCTCGTCGGCGAGGGGAAATCATCCCGCACGTGCAGCTGATCTACCACGCGGTCGCCGAGCGGCATCCGGTTCTCTCCTCTCCTATGATCAGCCCTCAGCTCAACGCATTCGCCAGGATGATTGCCCAGGTGCACGGCATCAACGTCTGCCAGCAGCGCGATCCAATCCGCATGATGAGCCAGAAAGAGCAGGACGATTGCATTAAGTTCGCGACTTGGATCGACCGGCAGCCGCTCGAAATCATCCGCTGCCAGCGAGAGGGCATCACCCAACTGGTGACATATGCCCGCCGCTTCATCAAAAGCGCGCCAACGGCAAGACGCCTTTTATCGTCATCGACCACATTGGCATTGTGAAGCCGCGCGATCCGAAGCTGTCTGCGGGACCGCATCTCCGGTGGAGTCATAGTCGAGTTGAAGGCGCTGGCCGACGAGACCGAGAGCGCGATCCTCATCCTCAACCAGCGCAACACCTTCGGCACCCGCCGCGACAACCCACGGCCCATCTCGGCCGACCTATACGGGGGCGAGGGCGCCAAGGCCAACTATGACGCCATCGTCTAGCTCTACCGCGCCGAGAAGTACAAAGCTGATCGCGTGGCCATCGCCGCCACCGAAGCCGACTGGAAGAAGTTCAATAGTGTCTTCGGCTCGAACGTCGAGGGAATCGCCTAGATCGGCAGCATCAAATGCCGCTTCGGTGATCCGACCATTCGCGAGCGTATGACCTTCGAGGCGCAATTCACCCGATACGTATCGATGCGGCCAGAGCGCCCGGCCGGAGTTGGATCTGTGATGCAGACATCCTTCGCCTTTCCAATCAAGACGCGCAGCTTGACCAGGTCGTTCGGGTGCTCGTAGGCCGTGAGTTCGCTGGCACCGTTGGAATGCTTTTCTCGACCGCAGTCATGATGCGTGGTCCTCCGACCTCCTGCCGGCAGAGAATGGTAGCAACCGGCATGCTAATCACGGAACGCCGGTTAATGCGCGCGAACTGAATAGGGACATGATCAAGGCGGCTTCCTCGATCCTCGTCCAGAACCCCGCCTTGGCCCGCTCGCCGTCGCTCGTCGGTGATCAATGCAATCGACCTCGGCAGCTCCGGCGCAAGGCTAAGGCCATCAATTGCGGAATACCGACAAACCATGTTCTCCGCGTTTGATCGGCGTGAAATTCTACAAGCCCCTCCAGGGCGAGCTACTTGACATGAGGAAGCGGCATGAACGTGGCGGTGTTTGCGGACTGTACCTATGAGCAGGTGCGGGCGAGAATCATCGAGGCAGCGGAGACGCTGGCTGCCTCGCATGCGGCTCTCGGGCCGCGCATGAGCCAGGGCGCATTCTTCCCGAGCCGGTGAGGCCAAACCTCACGCCAATTTGAGAACCGGGCGGCTATAGCCCGTTGGAGAGCAGCGAAACGCACATGTGGGCTTGACCCTGCACTTGGCGCCGAAGCCATGGCCCGCACCGGACGCGTGTGAAACAGCGGCATCATTCGTGTCTGAGGCTCTGCCTGGATTGGTCGCCGGAAGCATCCTCACTCGCCCGGGCTTCGGCTCGGGCGCCAATTCGACCCAAAGCAGAACTTGCTTTAAACACATTGGGGTGCAAAGGTCGTCCGTCGAAATTGCTAGTCGAGCTTCGTTTCACGCACCGCGCGTTCAAGCTGATCTTTCCTTTCAAAATCGATTTCTACGTCGTCTGGCGGCAAGCCGGAGGCGATTACCCGTTCGAACGAAGGAAGATAGTATGAGCAAGACCAATGCAGCCGAGATCCGGCGAAGAGCCGAGCGCCAGGTTGCCAACACGAGTGGCGGCGGTCATCTCGGCGGCACCAATTTCGGCCAGGCCAATGATGCCAAGACCTCAGGGGGTAGTAGTCAAGGTGGGAACCGCCGCCCCAGCGGCGGCCGCAAATAGTGAGAGATTGGTTTGCTGACCAATCCCACGGAAATGACCATCACGGCCCGTCACCTTAAGCGGTGGCAGGCTTCCCATGCTTGCGTTGTGGCTTCACGCTCGTCCTGGTGCCGCGACACCTGGATTAGCCGTCAGCAGGCGACCGACCTCGGCAAGCCAACTCTGTAACATCGTACACAATGGCCGCGCCATGATTACCGGTGGCGGTCGTGACTATTGATGTACGATCAGGGAGCGCCACTAGGGACACCACCTGATCCGGGTTTATGAAAACAGGCACCGCAGCCTGTCCAATCAGGGTCAATTGCACAAACCTCATGTCATCCCTCCTGCACGCGAGGTTTGCCTTCGGATGAATACGGAAAAAGAGAACAAGGGCCCTTAGGTGGCCGCCCACAGCCCGCCCCGTAAGCGGTTTTTCATTCGGAGAGCGAGATGATCGAAACCATCCTCTGGCTAGCGTCATGCTGCTGGCCGTTCATTGGCTGCTCGACTACCCGCTGCAGAGCGACTTTCCTCTCCAGGGTTAAACAATCGGGTCCGCTGCGCGTTTATCACCTGATCGCACATTCCGGCATTCAAGACGCCGGCGTAGGGCTGGTCACCGGCAATGTGTGGCTCGGGTTAGCGGAATGGCTGGCTCACACGATCATCGACGAGGCAGCGGGGCGGGGCGGGACGACGTTCGCTCAGGATCAAGCCTCACACATCGCCTGCAAGGCCGTCTGGCTCGCCTACCTCCTCCTGTCCGCAACGCTGCTGCATGGATCGTCTAGCTCGCCCTGGTGGCGCTGACATTCGCGGCGGCCGCTCTCCCGGCATGGTGGCCAAACTGACGCTTCTGAAAGGAGCGGGTACTCCGACGTATGTTGGACTTCGGCTATTCGCCACGGCGAAAGTTCATCTTTCGCCGTTTCGGACTCTGTTTCTGTAGCGCTCTCGATCCTCTTCGGAGGCACCGGTCACTACATCCTGCCCGAGCACGCTCCGCGACGTTGGAGTGAGCCACGGCTTCGATGGATTTTCTTGTTCCCACAATAGCTTCGCCAGGCGCTCGATCTCGTCGTCTTTCATGAGACGCTCCCAAGGTTAAGCCATGCCATCTGAAAAACGCATGGCATGAGAAGTTCGCTCAAGCCCTCGCCAAAGCCAAGTTTCTCGGTTTCGACAGAGGCTTTGAGAATTTGTTAGAGTTATCGGAACGGCGGATTTGCTTCGATCCAGTTGCTCGTGTCTTTGTGGTATCGATCGTGCTTGTGGTTGTGAGTCAACTCGGACACCATCAGCCTATCGTCCTCTTGAAGGAACCGCTGATAGTAATCGTGAACTTCGGCAGCCGTGTTGGCCAGGTTAACGAGCCAACATGACAGCTGATATTTGTGCGCTCCGCGGCGCATGAGGTCACGAACAAGCGGCCGATAAAGGGGTGCGCTCTCCTTCTTGACGAGCTCGAAAGTCAGGATGAACGGAGGCATGCTCCCATCCTCTCTGCTACTGGGCCAGGGACGTACGATTGAGCCCGATCTCGCGGTACCGCGACATCCTTGACCCACCTCCAGTTGCTTTCTTGAAGAACGCACTTCAGTAGATTTGGTTCGAGGCAGCAAGCCGGTAGAAATTCCTATCGCGAAGTGCGAAGGCTCCACGACCAGTACAAATGATTTTGCTCACTCCCACCAATATAAACCGCGGTGGCGCCAGACATCCCGATTTCGCTTCGATCTCTTTGAGTGACCGCTCGTCAAGGTCTTGGTGCAAGGTCATAGCCAACGCATGCAAGTCCGTCATATTCGGCCTTGCCTGCTGGGCCAGATCAGCCTGTGCATTGATTGCGGCCATAGGGTCTTCGTCCGTCCAGTCCTCCAAGGTTTTAGGCACGGGGAACGTACCGCATTGGACTTTGTTCGTAACCGGTGTTCCGCTCCCACGTTGTCCTCGTCGCCCTGATCTGTGATCGCATAACTGCGCCGCGCGCGTCCATTGATGATGGCAGTCCGCTTCTCGCTCTTCCCATAGACATAGACGCCGGCGTAGAAAGAGTTTTTGAGGATGCCGATCACATTGCGATAACGGACTGGCTTCCATACGAAGTTGGTCATGCGCCCTTCATCCGACGGCCGCGGGAAGTGAATCTGATCTTTCGTCATCGACAGAAGCACCTGACGCGCACTTCCAAGCTCGTGGAAGCGGGCGAATATGGATCGGATCACCTCTTGCAGACGCAGATCGGGGTCCAGCCCAAGCCCCGCCTCCCGATGCCATATGTAGCCGAACGGAACGGAAAGGCGCAATTCGCCACGCCGCGCCTTCGATCTGGCGGCATCGAGCATGCGAGCTCTCAGCACGCCTAGTTCGAACTCGCTGATACTACCCTTCATCCCGAGCAGCAGACAATCATTGGGCCGACATGGATTGTAGACGCCGTCATGGTCAATGACGCGGGCTTCGACCAGGCCGCATAGTTCGAGCAGGTGATGCCAGTCCCGACCGTTGCGCGCAAGCCGTGAAGCATCGAAGCATAAGACGGCACCAACTTGGCCAGCGCATAAAAGGGCGACAAGACGGTCGAAACCAGGGCGCGCGACAGTTCCGCTGGCAGAGCGCCCGAGGTCGTCGTCGATGGTCTCGATGTCACTGAAGCCGTGGTGTCGCGCAACGTCAACAAGATCATACTGCCGTCGCTGGCTTTCCAGATTTGTCATGACCTGCGATTGCGAGGACTGCCGTACGTAGACGATGGCTTTGCGCGCGAGCAGCGCTGTCGGAATCAAATCAGTGTTGCTCATCGTTGAGCTCCTCGACGACGAGGCCTGCGGCCTGCATCAGCAGGCAAGCCAGCGTTGAAATCGCCTTCTTGCGATCCTTGTCGCTCAGTCCGTCGAGCATCCGGGTATTGAATATCAGGTCGAGCTGCCGGCCCGACGCCGGCACCAGCGTATCGCGGGATCTCATCATGGTCCTCCTGAGTGATTCTACGTCCACTTCGGAAGAGTGCCGCTATGGTGCCGCCAGAGACCAGCCTGTTCAATTCGACTAGCGCCGCAAGATCGACGCGTGGCGTTCCCATGGTCATGCCGCCGCACACCACAGGATCAATCATCCACCCTGAGATCGCGATGACGACACCTGTCGGCACCAAAACCTTTAGAAACCGGCCTGTCGCTCGTTCTTCGACACGGCAAATAGAAACTCTCTGGCCGAAATACGGATGCCAGCGGTAATAGACCTCAACGTCATCCCCGACATGGGCAGAATGAACGGGGCATTGCCCTCAATCGGAAGAACGCTCTCTTTACCGGCCATGAAGCTGGAGCGGAGAACTGGGCGACTATGGCCTCGCTTATAGAGACCTGCAAGCTCAATTCGGTTGATCCGTTTGCCTATCTGACTGCTACGCTCACCGCATCGTCAGCGGCCATAAGCAGAGTCAGATCGATGTGCTGATGCCGTGGAGCTGTTCACGGCGGACAAACAGCTAAAGTCTGCGGTCGGCTCAAAGCGAAAAACGATGTTACGCGGGGTCAATGCACATGGCCAAATCTCAAGCGAGCGGCCCCTCCATGGTCTCTTCCAGGCTATCCGACCGCTTGTTCACTGCCACCGTGCGCAGCGATGAACATGGCGACCGCCGACCGGCAATAGGATTCGATCTCGTTGTCGTCCTCTGCTCTGGCGTCGTCGAAGCGTGCGATAATCAGGAGATCGGAGCCCTTGAAAAGCGCGGCAAACAAGCGGGCGGACCGGAGAGGATCGGGCACGTTCAGAAGCGACTTTGCATGCAACTGACGCAACAAGCTCTCGATTTGCGCAATGATATGGGCGGGGCCTGCTTCGTAATGGACCTTGCTCAACGACTTCTGGTTTGGCGTGTCGGCCATGACCATGGCTTCGACATTGCGGACCTCCGGGCGCAGAAGCGTGCGAAGCAGTGACGATCCCGCCGCCATGAGCTGATCTTCGGCTGAACCATCGACGCCATCAAAAAGCTTCTGCGGCACCAATTGCTGGCAGCGGGCCGCAAAGGCCGCACCAAATAACGCCTCCTTGTTCTCGAAATGCTTGTAGATGCTCAGCTTGGATATCTTCGCGCGCTGAGCGACCTGATCCAACGTCGCCCCATGAAATCCCAGTTCCTCAAACAGTTCGCACGCGGCATCTACTATCGTTTGACCGAGCGCCTCGTTGGTGGGCCTGCCCCGTCGGTTCTGGACATCTTCACTCATGACAATTGCGATCCTTGACAGTATCGTTATTCGAATTTACGATACCATTCAGTATCCGAAACGTGCAAGTCGAATTGCGCCGACCTAAGCCGCGAGGGCTCCATGCATCGACGAACACTGCTGAAGCTGGCCGCAATGTCGGCCATTGGCGTCCCTCCGGCTGAGGCCACCACAAAATCCAATCCAGCCCCCTCTATCCGCAACTCGGAGCCCACCACAATGAATCACGTGATCATCATCGGCGGCAGGTTTGCTGGCCTCGCCGCCGCTCTGCAGCTTGGTCGTGCCCGCCGCAATGTCATCGTTCTCGATACCGGGCTTCAGCGCAACCGCTTCGCTGGCCGCTCGCACGGTGTGCTCGGCCACGACGACAAGCCACCGGCCGACATCCTGGCTGTGGCGCGGCAGCAACTCGCGCGCTACCCTGCTATAAGGATGGTCAATGCCCGCGCGGACGGCATCTCCGGTACAATCGACAATTTCTCTGTTCTTACTGGCGATGGTGAAACACTTAGCGCGCGCCGCCTCATACTGAGCTATGGCGTTGTCGATCAGATGCCTGATGTTCCGGGTTTTGCCGAGAACTGGGGCACATCCGTCATTCCATGCCCCTACTGCGACGGCTTCGAAGTAGCTGACCAGCATTGGGGCCTTGTCTGGTCTGGCCCGCAGTCGATGAATCAGGTCAGGCTGTTTAAAGATTGGACTGACAGGTTGACCGTCTTCGGCAATGGTCACGACATCACCCTCGACATAAGGACCGATCTAGCGGACCGCCAAGTACCTCTCGTTGATGGTCGGATCATCGAAATTGCACGCCAGGGGAGCCATGGGGCAATCATCAAGATGGATACTGGGCCCAATGTCGCGGTCGATATCCTGTTCGCCCATCCGCGCAATAAGCCGTCCGCAACCCTTCATGACGCACTGGGCCTGGCCACGGTCAATACGCCAACCGGCATCGCCCTCAAAACCGACGAGCGCCGTGAAACCAGCATGCCTGGCATCTACGCCGCCGGTGACCTTTCCAACCCTGGCATCCCCTCGGTCACTACGGCGATATGGCAAGGCGCGATGGCGGGTATCTTCGCTCAGCAGTCGATGCTCATTTAAGAGCACAGATTCCGACCCGGAGGCAATCGATCTTGCGACGCTAGGCGGCGTGGCCAGCGCGCTCGCTGATCAGCCCCATTAGATACGCGCCCGCGCCTCGGCTGCGGTTCGTGCTTCCTTCGCGGACCGCCCCGGTATGACCGCTTTTGGCGCTTGGTTGCCATCACCTCCCAGCGGGTTGGTATCGTTACCTCCCACCGCGCTTGGTCAACGTGCGAAGAGAACACCGCTTACCTTTGTTCTCCGGGATAAGCCACCCTTCACGGCGTAAAGTGGGTCAACCGGACTAAAGCAGAGAGCTATCGATCGTCGGGATCTCGCCTGCCTCTACCCTCATCTTCGCTTGTGTAAGTGCGAACTCTTTGGCTTCTGGGTTCGGTGGAGGATCATCGCCAAGGCGGTTCTCGTGATCCGAAATCGGCCGCAGGAGGGCAGATGTACTCGGCAATGTCTTCTATCCCCGATAGCTCCTCCTGGGCTGGTTCATCGGATATCGGGCAAGTGTCGATGTACCAATTCATTCACTCCCCAGGTTGCATTGGAGGTTGGCGCAAGTGCTTCCCGGAGGCAAGATGGCTTCGCTAGCTGATTGTAAGTAGGAACCGCTACTTTTTAAGTGCCTTCGCGGCAAGCTCATTCGCTTTCTCGCGACTGTTGCCCGCCTGCTTAATGATCTCTCTCGCCTGCTCGGTGGTGAGACGGTGCTTTCGCCTGAAGTATTCCAGCTTATAGGGTTGTCCGGCGGCCGCACGAGCCCGGTCACGACCCACGATCCGCGAAGGCTTCACGGTCACCGAATAACCCGCAGTCTCTGCCGCGATCCGGATGGATGGCGGTGTTCCGGGCTGGATAGCCCAACCCACCCCAATGACATCGCCATCAACTCCTAGAAAGGGCAAGCTCAATGGCTAATACGCTCACCGGTCTTACGCCCACGCTTTACAATACGTTCGACGTCATTTTCGCCGAACGATGGTAACCAGACCATCGGAACGTCCAGATGACCATCACCAAGGCACGCCGCGTACCGATCCGCTGGAACGGCGAAGAAAAGCGCGCTCTCGACAACAACGGCGCCAACTACAACATCATCCCTCGCGACCAGTTTGCCCATCCGCACGCTGGTGAACGAAATCGAAGCCGATCTTGGCGCGCTACATGTGAATGCATCTCGCGCTGTCGGTACGGCCGGAGCGGCGCCTTTTGGTACCGCCTACGATCTCAGCGATACCGCTGGCGCGCTGCGCATCCTCTACGACGACGGCGCCCAGGGACTGGACTTCCAGATTGTGCTTGGTTCCGGCGCGATGCAGAACCTCTGCGGTAAGCGGTCGGTTCTCTTCAAGGTCAACGAAGCCGGCCGCGAAGACATGCTCCGCAACGGCATCACCGATCGCCTGCAGAACTTCGCACTTCGCAACTCCCTGGTGTGAAGGACTTCACCAAGGGCACTGGTGCATCGGCAACGACGAACACTGCGAGCTATGCCGTCGGCACGACTGTGATCACGCTAGCGTCTGCGGGCACGGCACGATCCTTGCTGGTGACGTCATCACCTTCGCAGGAGATACCAACCAGTATGTGGTGGCCTCTGGTGACTCCGACGTATTGAACGCTGGTACGATCATGTGCAGGATCCGGGCCTTCGTCAGGCTATCCCAGCCTCTGCAACGGCGATTACGGTTGTCGGCAACTCCGCTCGCAACATGTTCTTCCCGCGCTCGGCTATTGCTCTCGCCACCCGAGCGCCGGCTCTCCCTGCAAAGGGCGATATGGCGGCCGACCGCATCATCATCACCGATCCGCTCTCCGGTCTTTCCTCGAGGTCTCGCCTTACGAGCAGTATCGCCAGATCCAGTAAGAGATCGCAGCGGCCTGGGGCTGCCCAGCGATCAAGAAGGACCACATCGGTCTGCTGCTTGGCTGACCGGTCTGAATACCGGCCGGGGCTTCGAACCCGGCCTAATTCTCGTCTGCTGAGGCTCGACCTGGTGAATTACCCTCAGGCTCGCTAATGGCTTGATTCAGGTTGATGTTCAGCAAGTGGCAGAGTTCTTCTGCCTCAGCCCTCCGGAGCCCCTTGAGTGGCGTTCCGGGTGGCATCTCCGCAAGCAGACTGGTGTGAGAGTCGACGACGTCCCAGCCGGTCAGCAAATTTCGCGTCAAGTTGTATCTGTTGGTGCTCATCGGCAATCGAACGCAATCTCGGGCGGTTTGTTCCAAGCAAAAACTCATTCAACCGGAGAACGAACATGGAAACGAATAGGTTGATGCGATGTGGATTAGATGGGCTAAGAAGTTTTTCGCTACCGCAGAGCTTTGGCGCTGTAAGCGGCGGCCAAGAATTCCTCGTAGCCGGCAACCCTTGGCGACGACTGGTCGGGCGCTTCGTCAAGAAAGGTGCGAGCTTCGACGTTTAAATCCGACCCGGGTTTCACCAGGCGGACGAGCGGCGAGTATTGTGCTAACCACTGGTTTTTATGTGTCTTCACGTCGAACAGTAGCGTTGGCACATGGCACAAAATGCTAAATATCGCCATGTGGAAACGGCCGCCGATGTGCAGACCGCATCGGGACAATGTCTCAGCAGCCTTCTCGATACTGGCGGTTTCAGCGAAGATACCGCCCCGTGCCACTATGTCCCGCTCGAATTCGGCGAGGCGATCAACGGCGTGGGTGAGCACTATGGGGCGCAGGGAAAGCGTGTCACATGCGTCAATTGCGGCTTTGAATATCGTGATGTCATCCGCCGGATCGTTGCGAGCGCCAGTGGTTATCAGACAACCATCTCGCTCTGAGGCTTGGGGCGGAGGGATGCGTAGAAAGGCGGCATCCGGCAGAAATCTTACATTGTGATGACTTGCCGATATTTCATCGCGTGCCGCAACGAACTTCAGCGTTTCGAACAGCATGCGAAGATAGACGTCCCGCTCGTCTGAGTAGATTGGGATGGTACCGTTCAAGACGGCATAGGGTTTCCCTATTTGCTGTGCAAGGAGCACGGGCGTGAAAAAGGTTGCAAGGCCCTCCATTGTCGTCTTGGGATCAAGAGAACCTTCCGGTTGGAGGACCACGAAACTGGACTCCATGATGGTACCGAGGGCGTTGTCGCCATAGCCAACCCGCAGACGGTTCTTGAGTTCATCTTGATCTGGATTTTTCACGGCGATGCTTATCGCGAAATCTTCTCGAAAGGCTGAAAACCGAAACCCAAGTGACGTGATCGCGGCTTCAGGGAAGATCTTGCGGATCTTATTTTTTAACCCTTGGCTCGTTAGCCGACATCCTATGTTGACCCGGAAGTCCGTGTCATTGAATAACGCCAGCTTGAAATTGCCGTTTGAACTTTTCGCCCGCGCCAATTCCTCGACGAATGTCCGGTAATGGGTCCAGAAGCCCGAAGTATCGCCGGCAAGTTTTCTGTCACAGAGCTCGAGCGCGTGGCCATACATTTTCTCATCGACAAGCAACCCGACACCTCGACGAAGTTTGGCGTCCTGATGCGGCTTGTCCTTAACGGCCTCAAAGATGTGATTTGCGAACTTTTGCTTGTCTTTGCCTTTGTTGGCCTTGCCCAGGCGCCAATGAATGGCTGAAGAGATAGCGCTTAGCATGGCGGCCGAGAACCTTCTAAACACATCGAATAAATCTAAATGTGCATAGTCAGGTTTATAGATCAAGCGCTTCTTGATACTTGGTCGGAGATAACCGACAACGCTGAGTACTCAACGATAATCACTATAATTTGCCAGCGCCTGCTGAATTCGCTCCGGCCGATGAAGATAATCCGTAGGCATGTACTCGGTACACTAGCCACCGCTCCCTGCGCCTTCTCCGCCAAGGAACAACAATGAACCGCTCAAACTTTTACGCGGCGCTTCGCGGCCCCGCGGAGGCGGAGACCCTGCGTAGGGTCCCGGGCTGATGGTTTTTAGACCTCGCCGCCGCCCCATGGTCCTCTGTTACTCCTCTGTCTTTTGGACCTGCCGGAAGCCCTCGATCTCTTCCGGCTCCTTCTCATCCATACGCGTAATCTCGTTCCTCGCCTCGCCCTGCGTATGAAGCAGTTCGTCTAGTTTGGCGTGAATGGCTTGGGTGTCTCGGTGCTCGGCGCGCTGGATGAACAACGTCATCAACCATGTGGCAAGCGTGGCAGCGCCATGCCAATCAATGTCTTCGGGCTGAAGACGAGCCATCCGATGGCATAAAGGAATACGATCACGAAAGCCGATGCACGAGCAGTCCAAGTACCTAGGTGTGTCAAAAAGGATTGCCACTGCATCGGGTTCTCCATCCATTGCTGGAGCCGCAACCCGCCTCGCGCATCCTAGTTCCACCTGATACCCCAAAGGCCACTCGCTGAGGCGGGCTTCACTTTCAAGAACACCCTACAATGCACGCACAAACTTCCACGCGGCGCTTCGCTGCGAGGGTGGAGACCCGGCATAGGATCTGGGGTCCTGCCGAGTCTCGCTTTGCGGCAACTGCAACTAATCGCCGCGCGGCGTCCTTAGCAGAGGCACACCTCTCTGGAACTACCCGATTTTTCAAGGGTCTTAGTCGCGGGCGACAGTACGGCGCGGCAACTTGAGGCTCGCGCGTATTCGGCCGTCTCAATGAACGTCTACGGGTACCCGGAGATTGATATGCGCCACGGCCGTTCGATCCGAGACTTAGGTCAAGGCAAGAACCGGCGCGGCGAGGATCATCAGTGCCATGATTGAGGCTGCCGCCAATTTAATTCTGCGGACACGCCGGGTACGCACACCAGCCCAGTCATAGACCATATCGAAGATCCTCATGATCATCGGGCACAAGCGGGAATCGACTTCCGGCTTTGTGCTCACGCTAACTCACGTATTGCAAGCAGCTCGCTTTGTCGCGCCGGTAGCTTGCTTGAACCTTTCGACAACTCTGAGCATTCTATGGTTCGTGCGAAATTCCTCGCGACCGTGCGCGCCTCTTTGTTTAAAGGGGCGCTGTCGCAGTTTTCAGGTCAGCGGTATCGAGGCGATCCTCGACGAAGCTGGCAAGGCTGAGATCGACCCGCGCAGGCTGGCCTACATGCTGGCGACGGCTTTCCATGAGACCGCCCAGACCATGCTGCCGGTAATTGAGACGCGGCTGCCGAACGAGGATGAAAACCCGACCGTTGACCAGGCGATCGCCCGTCTCGAAAGCTCATGGAAGCGGGGCCGGATGCCGTGGGTCAAATCTCCTTATTGGCGCAATGACATACAAGAGAAGACCTGGCTCGGCCGTGGGCTCGTACAGCTGACCCAGAAGGCTAACTATGAGCGCATGAGCCCGATCGTCGGCGTCGATCTCGTCGCGGAGCCGGACCTCGCCATGCACGACGATGTCGCCGTGAAGATCATGTTCACCGGCATGACCCGGGGCAGTTTACCGGCCGCAAGCTCTCGAACTACTTCGATGCCGACACGACCAACTGGATCAACGCCCGTCGGATCATCAACGGCATTGATCGGGTTGAGGACATCGCAAGCTACGCCAAGCGCTTCGATGAAGCCCTGAAGGGTGTCAACGCATGAAGTTCTTCATGGCTCACAAGGCCTCGCCGGATCGGGCCGTTCGCCGGCGGATCATCATCCTGTCGCTGCTTCGGATTGCGGCGATCGTCACATACCTGGCTGTCTCGCACTCAGCGATCGCCATGAATCTGATCCTGCTCTTCGGCGGCATCATCGGCAGCTATGTGTTCGGCGCCGTGTGGGAGACGAACTCAGCCCGCAAGGTGGTCGTGCCCAGCAGGCGATAGAGCAGGGCGATACCGACACAACCATTGAGGTGAAGCCATGATCTTCGGCCTATCGACCCCTTGCCGCCGCTCTCGCCCCCGGCCTTCTGTTTCTCTTGGCGGCTGGCGTTGCATATCTCGCCGTTCGGGAGATCAATTCCATGGGCGACCAGGCGGCAGCAAACGCCACTGAGCTAGCCGATGCTCAATGGACCGCAAAGATCGAGAAGGCAAACGCCGAAGCCAATAAGAAGATCGCCGACCAGGCCGAGCACGATCTGCAGATCGAGGTAGAGGTGTCCGAGCGCATCAATGCGGCATCACAGCAACTCGAAGAACTGAGGAAACGAAATGCGACCTTACCTCATGGCGGCGATGTCAGCCTTACCGCTGATCGTGTCCGCTTGCGCCCAGAACCGATCGTCATAACCAAGGTTGTGACAGTGACCCTTCCTCCTGCATGCCGACGGCCGACGCCGGCGCTATCGCCGAAACCTGACCGAGATATGACGCAGGAGGAGTCCTCTGATCGCACCGCTCGAACGCTGCCGAGGTCGGTCGCAACGCATGCGTTGACGCCGTGGATGCGGCGGGGCGCTGATAATAGAAATTGAGGGCATTGAAGGGCAGGGGGCGCAGGAATGAATGGAGACACCATGAACACCGAAGTCGAGAAGCCGAAGATTTATCCGGCACATTTCATCGCCATCATAGGCGCCGCTCTTGTCAACGCGTTCATTATCGGCGGGGTATGGGTCAGTCTTAACCGCGACATCGCCGATATCCGAAGTGCTCAAGAGCGGACACAGAAGGTTTTCGACGACACCCAGCAGGTGTCGCAAATTCCACCGCTTTCATTCCAGGTGACGAGAGCTCTTGAGGCGACGGCGGAAAACAAGAAGGGGATTGAGGCGGCAAACGCGCGCGTCGATCGCGTGGTGGAATCGCTTGCGGGGAAACTCGACACCGCGATCGAGAGCATCAATAAGGTCGCGACCTGCGTCGAGGTGTTGAGCAGCAAGCTCGATGATGCTCAGGAGCGAGCGAACAAGACCTTGTGGCGTCCGGCCTTAAAACGACCAAGGGCTCGTCCAAAAGGGTCGGAGACGGCAAGCCCTTGGTCTTATGGCGGGCCTCGGGATATCGGGGACCCGTGGCCGTCATGCGCTGTGCTGGGGGGCTACAGCGCATAAAAATAAAGCTCCGGGGAGCCTGCGCGTCAATAATTAATTAGAATTAGGATCGAAGGGCTCGCCATGACTGAAGCGAGCCCTTGCCGCGCGGACCTGGAAGTGAGGGACTGCGCAACCAACCGGTCCACTGCCTCAACAATCTGAGTTCGACAATGTTCCTAAGCGGAAGCGCACAGTTGCCGATTCATCTGAGACTGATGGAACAAATCTCGCATGGGACCATTGTACTCCGTCGGTTCAATTTCTACGGGTGTGGACCGCTTGGGAGACAATCTGCTCTTGCCCTTTTGGGAGGAGCGGAAAATGCTCGATGGAAACGCAACACCAAACATCCTCATCGCAGCGATGGATAGAGATCCGGCTGAGGCCGTTCTGAATGGCTCCGAGCTGATTTATCTTGTCCACGCGCCGGGCGGTTTGGAGATCGAAACCGGGCTAGTCGGGAAGGAGGAACGAACGCGGCCGATCGCCACTTCCCCGTCCAGACGAGAAGGCAGTCATCTCGCTGCAGTTGCCTGCAGAGTTCGTCATCTCCTCGAGCCGGCGTCCCCCACTTGGCTTGCGATCCCTTGAGCCACCGCTGGTCCTCGCCAATCCGGACGTGCGCCACCCCATCCCCACCAAGATTCAGGGAACCCGACGACCTTGTGCCGAATTAGAGATCAGAGGAGATTCTATGAACAAAGGCAGGCTCGAAAACTGGCGCCATATCTGTGTCGACATGCAACGTCTCTTCGCGGAAGACACGCCTTGGCATGTCGCGTGGATGGATCGCGTGCTGCCGCAGGTGCTTGAGATCGCCTCGAGCCATCCCGAACGCACCATTTTCACGCGCTTCCTGACGCCGGAAACGAAAGACATGGCAAACGGCGCATGGCGAAATTACTATGAAAAATGGTGGATGATGACCGGCGAACATCTGCCGGCGGAGATGCTGGAGCTTGTCCCTGCACTGCAAAGGCTGGTGCCGCCGGCTTCCTTATTCGACAAGAAAATCTATTCCCCATGGCTCGACGGCAGGCTCAATATTGCTTTGCGAAGGCAAGCAGTCGAAACGCTGGTGATTACGGGCGGCGAAACTGATGTCTGCGTCATGGCGACGTTGCTCGGGGCCGTCGACCTTGGGTACCGCATCATCCTCATCGAGGATGCCCTCTGCAGCGGCGACGACCAAACGCATGAAGCCTCGCTGGAACTGCTGCGAAACCGCTTTTCCGTTCAACTCGAGCTGATGACCGCGGATGACGTCCTGCGGCAAGCACACGGCTGAGTATCACCATCTCCACATAAGCGAAGAAATCCAATGGCTTGCTATCGGGCCGCAGCGCTAGCGTCCCCGGCGGAGGTGACTTCGCCGAATGATGCTGCGGGCCCCAAGCGGTCAATCCGTTGGTTAGCTTAGCTTGCCGTCGCTTCACTCTCTTCCAAAGCGAGTCATTCACAATGCGAAGTGACGGCACTTCCTCAACGACGTGGTGCTCGGGCGAATTAGCCGTGACACGCGTCGTTCGCTTACGGGGTTCTTGCGGTAGGCCAGCCTGTTGAATATCAGGCGACCGATGTACAATTGATTGTTTAGGATGCCGGTGCCTCTTCGGCGGTGTGGTCCAGCAGCTCGTTCGGCCTCTCTCTGTTCCTTCACTGAGAACTTCACGCGGTCAGACGCTCGTAGTTCCGCAACGAAGGCATCGATCTTTGCCAGTTCGACTTCGGATCAGGGACCTGCAAGGAGATCTGCGTTCCCATGGTGGTGGTGCGGCGCGTTTATGTCTGACGCTCATCCGCGCAGCGCTAGATCACCGTCTGAAGACCGAGTTCGACGACCCGGCCGGTTGGAAGTCCGAAGTAATCTGTCGCATTGCTGGCGTTCTGGGCGAGCGCAATGAACAGCCGGTCCTGCCAGAGGGGCATCCCTCCTTTCTTCGATGGAAGGATCGTCCGGCGCGACAGGAAGAAGGACGTGGACATAATGTCGAACTTCAGCCCGAGTTTGCGCACAAGGACAAGTGCACGTGGAATGTTGGGCGTTTCCATATAGCCGAAGGTGATGACAAGACGGCTGAAGAGAGGATTGAAGCTTTCCAGGAAAATCTTTTCGTCGTCTGGCACGAAGGGCCTCGTCGCCGTCACGACGCTGAGGATGACGTTCTGTTCATGGAGGACCTTGTAGTGCTTCAGGCTGTGCAAGAGCGCCGTTGGCGCGCCCTCGACATCGCTCGTCAGGAAGACGGCCGTGCCCGGAACTGTCGGAGGTTTCTTCTGCGCAAGCTTGTCGATGATTACTGCCAGAGGAATCTCGTCTGCCTTCGTGCGGGCGGCGAGCAGCCGTCGCCCCGCCATCCACGTCTGCATGATCAGGATCATGGTCGACGAGACGAGAACAGGCACCCAGCCGCCATCTGCGAACTTGGCGACGTTGGCGGCGAAGAATCCGGTGTCGATCAGGAAAAGAGGAACGACTACGGCCGCAGCGCTCGCCGGCTTCCAGCCCCAGATGCGTCGCATGACCACGAACAGCAGAACCGATGTGATAAGCATCTCACCCGTGACCGCGATCCCGTAGGCCGCCGACAGACCGCTCGAGTTCTGGAAGAAGACGACAAGGGCGGCTACGAAGACGAAGAGCAGACTGTTGACCTGCGGCATG
Organism: Rhizobium sp. SVR5-9E; assembly: GCF_056755095.1. Classification (NCBI taxonomy): domain Bacteria; kingdom Pseudomonadati; phylum Pseudomonadota; class Alphaproteobacteria; order Hyphomicrobiales; family Rhizobiaceae; genus Rhizobium; species Rhizobium sp. SVR5-9E. The sequence continues at coordinate 51,292 of NZ_JBNDHS010000008.1, forward strand.
AAGATCTGCCCGGAATGCGTCTCCGATGTATGCAAGATCTGCAGCCGTGGCAGCAAGTTCAGATGCATCGCCTGACGGACGAGGGAGTAGGCGCCGGAGATGACCGCCTGGCTTGCGATCACCGTCGCAGCAGTGGCGAGGCACACGATCGGAATCCTCGCCCATTCCGGATGCATTCCGAAGAACGGATGCGCGGCCATTCCGGGATTAGCGAGCACGAACGCCCCCTGGCCGAAGTAGTTGAGCAGAAGACATGGAAAAACGAGCGAGAACCATGCCGTCACAATCGGACGTCTGCCAAAATGGCCAAGATCGACGTAGAGCGCCTCGGCCCCCGTCACCGCAAGGAACACCGCCCCCAGCACGGCGACCGCGAGGCCGATATTGCTCGAGACATACCGCATTGCGTGGAGCGGATTGATCGCGCCGAGGATAGCCGGGTCATCGAGGATGTGAATCGCCCCGCTCACCCCAAGAGCGGCGAACCAGAGCGCCATGATCGGCCCGAACACCGATGCGACGCCACCCGTTCCGAACCGCTGGACGAAGAACAGGACTGCAATGATCGTGAGGGTGATCGGCACCACCCAGTTGGAAAGGGCCGGGGCTACGACCTGAATTCCCTCGACCGCCGAGAGGACTGAGATCGCCGGAGTGATGATTGCGTCTCCGAGAAAGAGCGAGGCTCCGGCGACGCCAAGCACCAGGACCCATGCGGGTCTACCGGACAGGCTCTCGCGCGCGAGGGTCATCAGGGAGAGAGTTCCTCCTTCGCCGCGATTGTCGGCCTTCAGGACGAAGCTGACGTACTTTACTGTCACGACGATCGTCAGAGCCCAGACGATAAGTGATAGGATTCCCAGCACGTTGTCACGATGCGAGCCCGAGCCGGCCGTCGCATGAAGCGCTTCCCTGAAGGCGTAGAGGGGACTGGTGCCGATATCGCCATAGACCACACCTAGCGCCGCAAGCACGAGCGAAGGAAGACCGCTCCGAGTTTCATGGTCGAGTTCGGGGTCTTCGGATCGCAGTTGAGGGTAGGTCAACGAACAGGTCCTGACTGAGGTGTGAATGGATTTGTAGGCGATGCCAATGATACCGGCAACGCTCGGAAATGACATTGGTTCGAAAGGGATGATGATGGTCGGTGATGAAACCTCGCCGGGATGCCGTCTCTCCCACATGAACGGGCGCACTTGAAGGCGTCGAGACATTGTCGAGTTGACCCCGAAGCGGACCGGCGTTCCATTTTTTGCTATAGTCTTAAATAGCAGAAAGAGGCTCTAGGCCGGGCTCAATTCTGACGATAGCGAGACTCAGGGCTGGTAAATGACTTACGTTCAGGAGCGGCTTCTTGAAAGCAAGATGACCGAGATCGGTCGGGCCCGGTCCTGGAGTCCCAGCGTTATTTCTAAATTGGAAGCGCTGATCCGCAGTGGCGACGACTTGGCCCTCTATCGCGTCAATCCCCTGGCATTTGCTCGCGACCAGGTCATCGCAGAGGCCGAAAGCATCGACTTGTTTCTCCACGCGACCCGAAGCGGATTGTTCGAGATGAGTTGGGACGTGGTGTGTCCCCAGTCCGGCATGGTGCTCGACAGTTTCCGCGCCTTGCGAACGTTGAAGACCCATTATGTCTGCGGCCTCTGCGACGTCACCGGCGAAGCCGACCTCGACGACTTCATCGAGGTCACCTTCACGGTGTCGCCGCAACTCCGCCGGCTGATGTTTCATGATCCCGGCTCGCTCTCGGTTGAGGATTTTCACTGGAAGTCCAGATTCCTTGGCGATGGACGGATACCCGGCCAACAGGTCCGCTTTCTCGACGTCCTGCATGGGCTGGTTCGTGGCCTTTCCTTCCTCCCGCCGGGCTCGGTCACAACCTTGCGGGCGGAGCTTGGTTCAGGCGCCTTGGCAGGCATCAACGTTCAAACCCAGGCCGCTTTTGCGGTGGCCGTCACAGGCGAGCCCGCAGCAGTGCCGACTCTCCTGCGGATCGGATATGACGGGCAGCGGTTTTCCGCTTCTCTGGCGGCTGTGTCGCCCGGTCCGGTCATCGTCGAAGTGCAAAACTCCGGTGCCGCTCGTGGCTCATTGCTGCTTATTAATTGGCCGACCGAAATCCTGGCGCAGAAGATCAAGCCGGCTCTCGACTTCGATCCTTATGTCTCGGGCGGAATGCTGCTTGCCCGGCAGACCTTTCGACGGCTGTTTCGCTCGGAATGCGTCGACGAGAAGGAAGGTTTGGGTATTCGTCAGGTGACCCTGCTGTTCACGGACCTCAAGGGATCGACCGCAATGTATGAACGACTCGGCGATCTTAATGCCTATGCGCTTGTCCGCGAGCATTTTGCATTGCTCGGCGCAACCGTGCAGGAGCATTCGGGGGCGATCGTCAAGACAATAGGTGACGCCGTGATGGCTGCGTTCTCCCGCCCGACGGATGCTGTCTCGGCCGCGCTTCACATCCTGTGGGAAATCGAGCGTTACAATGCCGAGCATGGCGATCCCAGCATCATTCTCAAGATCGGAGCCCATTGCGGCCCCTCCATCGCCGTGACCTTGAACGAAAACCTCGATTATTTCGGCCAAACTGTGAATGTTGCCGCGCGCGTGCAATCGCTGGCTGACGCAGGGGAAATATGCATTTCCGAAGCGCTGTTTTCGGCGCCGGGTGTCGGCCATCTCCTCACCGGTCACAAGTGGGTTGCCTTCGAGGCTTCTCTTCGGGGTGTGGAAGGAGCTGCATGTGTGTACCGCGTGACGCCCGGTTAGATGTCGCGAGGTGGTATCGCGGCGGCTTTGAACTGAGGGTTGCTTGAGTGCGAACCGATTTTCTTGTCACAACGACCGAGTAAACGACATTCCTCGTGGACGTCGCTCGAGACGCCGAAGTCTCCGAACCGGCGGATCCCGTCGCATGAAGTTTTGCGCATGAGCACCGGCGAACAGATCGTCTCCACGGCGGCAAGCTACTTCTGAATGGGATCCAGTGAGGTGGTGGCGACGAAAAAGGGACTGCCCAAGCTCGCCTTTATCTGAGACAATTAGGCGGGGAGGACCGCCCTTTTGGCTGGCTCAGCCGCTGAGGACCGTCTCGAGGCAGTCGGAGACGGTGTGGGCCTGAAACCCGGTCAACGGGTGTGCTCGCTCGTCCACCGTGGCGGTTACGCCGACTACACCATCGCCGAAGCTGATCAAGTCATCGTGCTTCCAGACGAAATCGACTTCATCACCGCCGCCGCGCTTCCCGAGGTCGCAATGACGGTGGAATACAACCTGGTTGAACGGGCGGCCCTGAAACGACACGAATGGGTCCTCATTCGCGGTGGCTCGAGCGGCATTGGAAGCCACGCGGTTCAGCGTGCCAAGGCGATGGATGCAAAGGTGGCGGTGACCGCCGGTTCGGACGAAAAATACGCTTACTGCCAAACGCTAGGCGCCGACGTGGCCATCAACTATCGCAGCGTCGATTTCGTAGCGGCCGTCGTCGAGGCGACCGGAGGGCGGGGGGCAGACGTCGTGCTGGACAGGGTTGGCGGCGACTATATCGACCGCAATCTCAAGGCGATGGCAGCCGACGGTCGTTGCGCGATCATTTCGCTTCAGGGCGGCCGCAAGATTTCCGCTGATCTGGAGCCGCTTCTACGCCGCCGCCTGACCCTCGTCGGTTCCACCCTACGGCCACTGTCGAAGGCGGAGAAGGCGACGCATCGCAAAGCTGGGGTCACACGATGTATTGCCGCTCGTTGCGAACAACCGTATCCGTTCCTCAGTCGGCAAGACGTTTCCACTGGAAAAGGTTGAGGCCGCCCATCGGCTGCTTGAGAGTGGCGCGACGATGGGGAAAATTGTCTTGACCGTCGTTTAGAACGCGACAGGGCTTGCACCAGAGAACGAGGGCGTGGCCGCCTGCGAAGCTCGTCCCCCACAGTCCCACGCGCTCATCGTCCACTTCCGGGCGGTCCTGCAGATAAGAGATAGCGCGGCGCCAATCGGTGATCTGCTGCCAGGGATTGATGTCGTGCCGCGGTTCGCCACCGCTTTCGCCGAAGCCGCGATGATCATGCACCAGCACTACGAAACCAGCTTCTGCGAAGGCTTCCGCGATGGGCTCGATGCCATGATATTTCGTCCCGGCATATCCGTGCGCCATAGTGATGGCCGGAAGTGGCAGCTTGTGTCCCTCCGGAACGAACAGCCACGCGGAGAGCTCGATTCCCCCTCGGCGGGAAGCGTAGGTCGTGTTTCTTGAACATTGATCGAGTCCTGTTTCAGCGGTTAAGTGAGCCGAGAAGGGGAGCAAGCGCCAGCTCCTTCTCCCTTGTCTGCAATCCTCGTTCGAATGCCCTGCGCATCTGCAATGGGCAGTTTCATCCCGCACAAGCTCGCCAAAGAGGTCGGAATCGCATCGGAACTCCTCGATGGGGGCGAGCGTCACTTTGTTCACACGATCCTTGATCATTTCGCCGCCGGCGGCGGGGAAGCGCGCTATGCGGTAGGCAAGCCGACCCGAAAACCTTCCTTGAAGCTCGGATCTCTCCCGAGGACAATGGCGACATTCGGAGAGGTGGAAATTGCCACGCCTGAGGAGGAAATCTTACCACCATTGCGCAGTCAGGTGGCTAGCCACTCCCCCCAAAAGGCGAAACGCGTCCCGATTCTCATTCGCAAGCTCTACACCGCCGCGGTAATAAAGAAATGGTGTCTGCGGAACCTTGGGAAGACATCGAGCAACATAAACTTCCGAAGCCCAAAGGCCACATGCCATGGCCAGCGGAGTACGTCGAACGGTTTGAGAACTTCCATAAGCTTGGGAGTGCCGCACGCACCGCCTTCGCGTTCGCTCGCTTCCTCGGCAACCGGCGCGGTGACGTCGCTCTCGTTTCATGGGGCGAGCTTCACCCTCATCGCTACATCGATGACAGTACTAACGAGGTCCGCGTTGTGACGGTAGTCGAATTCTGGACGAGCAAAGACGAAAATAACGGCGGAAACGAGTATGTGACGGTGGTCGTTCGTCCCGAGCTTCAAGAAGTGCTGGCCGCTCTTGATCAGACCAAGGGCGGCACCATCCTTAAGACGCACTATGCAAGCCGTTCTCCCGAAAGAGCCTTACGAACCAGAGGGCAGTTTGAAAGGTATCCCGCCGGGTTACACCCTAAATGGCCTGCGCACGAGCTACGCCAATGAAATGGCGAGGGCGGCGCCGATCCTTTCGCCGTCCAAAAAACCGCTGGGGCATAAAAATATTCGGGATAACTCAGATATATCTCAAGAAGCTTGACGCGACGCCTATGGCTCTACGCGCCGCGGGGGAGAAGTAGTCCAATCCACGAGTCACTTACCGGTTAACCCGTTGAGATGAATAAAAGGTGGTGGGCCCGGAGGGAAACCAAGTTGGTTCAGTGAGCTGATAAAAGTGAAGGCTTGGGATGTTGAGCGTTATCACGTTCGCGAGGTTTATAGTACCCCATCGCGGAAGATGCGGCGCGCCCTCCCGCCAGTTCAGCGCGGCAAGCCTCGCCGAAATCCAGGAGAAAGTTCATCGCGCCGGACTGCGCGAGGTCGCGCATATCAGAGAGCGAGCGATTGGGGGTCAGGTAGGTTTCGACGATCCTCGCCATCGCCAGTTCGGCCGCGTCCACGACCGGCCGTGATGAAATCAGGCGCATTTGAGCGACCAATGCATAAAGAAGCACTAGGTCCGAGACGTCGTCCTTCTGATGGCTTATCGCATCGCCGTATAGCCGCGTGGCCTCGGCTATGAAATCCGAAAACAGCTTTTCGCGTTTGGCTACCTCGACCTCGCGATGCTTTTCCCTCACCTGGGACCGATGCGTCATCCAGGCGGTGGCGAACGAGGCGAGACCTCCGAGCGCGACGCCGGCGAGGCCCGTGAGGGCAGAGATGTATGGGTCCATGAGAATTCTCCTCTCGGATCGAAAGCGGCGCGGCCGACAAGCTACGTGCCTGGCGTAATCAGTACTTCTAGCCTGCTAGCGGAGGGCCTATCCAAACGCCTTCCGGCACTGCGGGGATGCTGTTCACCAACCCGTCGAGCATTCCATGCAGGACGTTCTCGGTCAGCTCCTCCATCTTGTCGCCAGGCCCGACGAGGCGGTCCGCCAGCAATAAAGTCAGACCGTGCATCTGTGACCAAAAAACGAGGATCGCTCCATCGATGGTGCGGGTATTGGCCTCGTTATCTGCAATTGGACGCCCGAGAGCGCCGTCGGAAATCGCCGCAACTATAAGGGCTTTCATGTTGTAGGCCGCGGTTCTTTCGATCGCGGGACGCCCTTCGTCCTGGCCGGCGAGGTAGCCCCCGAACATCAATCTGTAGAGCGCCGGATTGTTGACGCCGCCGCAGACGTATGCGCGGGCCATCGCCGCCAGCCTCTTGCGCGGGCTGTCGAGTTCCCTGGTCGCTTCAGCCATGCGCTCGGCCAGCAGTTCGAACCCCACCGCCGAGACGGCCGCCAGCAATTCGCGTTTGTCGGCGAAGTGTTTGTACGGGGCGTTGTGACTGACGCCCGCCCGACGGGCGAGCTCCCGAAGCGAAAACTCTGTGCTTTGAGACTCGCTCAACGCGTCGAGCGCGGCCTCGACAATCGCCCTGTGAAGGTCGCCGTGGTGATAGGGCCGCTGTTTTCTGGTGGAAATGTCTTGGGTCATATCCGTCGATTTAGAGAGGTAAGTTGCTCTTGTCAACATTTTGCTTGGAAGATGTTGACATTGTCCACTCCAGCCTTTAAGTGGGCGATGTCAACATGCGCTCCATCTTCCGGAAGGCAGCGCGAACCAGCAACAGAGGCGACACTTCATGGATATTCATCATTCCGTCGGACGCAAAACGCACCGCACAAAGGAGCGTCATCCGTTCGAGCGTATCGCTCTGTTGTTGCAAGGTGGGCGGGGCGCTCGGTTCCTATCAGGCCGGCGTCTATCAAGCTCTGGCCGAAGCCGGTCTGCATCCGGACTGGGTCGCCGGCATCTCCATCGGCGCCATCAACAGTGCCCTGATTGCCGGCAATCCGCCCGACAGGCGAGTGGAGGCGCTCCGGAGCTTCTGGGAGACGGTAACCGTCCCTGCTCACGGGATTCCCACTCTCTTTTCGGCAATTTTTGGAGCGTTCCAGGGTGACTTCGCGCGTGGCCTGCTCAATCAGACGCACGCCTTTGCAACCCTTATGAACGGCGCCGCGGGGTTCTTCACGCCCCGTCCGGTTCCACCTTTCTTTTCATCCGCCGGTCGTATCGAGGCGGAAAGCTTCTACGACGTCGCACCGCTCAAGGCGACGCTGGAGCGGCTGGTGGACTTCGACCGCATCACGGGAGTGATGCGTTTCAGCGTCGGTGCGGTCAACGTACGCACTGGCAACTTCGAGTATTTCGACACCACGAGCCACGATATCCGCCCCGAACACATCATGGCGCGCGGCTCCCTGCCGCCCGGCTTCCCTGCCGCTAGGATTGACGGCGAGTGTTACTGGGACGGGGGCCTCGTATCGAACACGCCGCTGCAATGGGTGCTCGACAACTCGCCGCGCCAGGACACGCTGACCTTTCAGGTCGACCTTTGGAGCGCGCGGGGCGAGTTCCCGCGTGACCTCCTTGGAATCGAACTGCGGCAGAAGGATATCCGGTTCTCGAGCCGCACGCGCGTGGCGACCGACCAATTCAGGTCGCAGCAGCGGCTAATCGCGCCCTAGGTCATCTGGTCGAACTCGTCCCCAAGGACGCGCTGCTGCGGGCCGATCCGGAGATCAAGCTTCTCGTCGATCAGGCCGACGAGAAGGTCTACAACATCGTCCAGCTCGTGTACCGGGCCAAGAACTACGAAGCTAGCTCCAAGGATTACGAGTTCTCCCGCCTGACCATGGAGGAGCACTGGACCTCCGGCTACAACGACGCGCTTCGAACACTGCGCCACCCCGAGGTGCTGCAGCGGCCCGACACGCCGGACGGTGTGGCTATTTTCGACTTCGATTGAGTTTTCACCAAAGAGAAGAGCACGACATGAAGATCGCCACAATCCGCGAGGATGCCTTCGCGATGCCGCTCAACAACCCCGCCTATCCGAGGCCACCCTACAAGTTCTACAACCGCGAATTTGTCGTCATCAACTACCGGACCGATCCGGAGGCCCTTCGCGCCCTCGTGCCGGAGCCGCTGGAAGTCATCAGCGACACTGTCGCCTATGAATTCATCCGCATGCCGGATTCGACCGGATTCGGCGACTATACGGAAACCGGGCAGGTCATTCCGGTGCGGTTCACGACGTCATCGGGCAGGGTGCAGGAAGGCAGCTACGTGCATGCTATGTATCTTGACGACAACTCTCCGATCGCCGGCGGCCGCGAGATTTGGGGCTTTCCAAAGAAACTGGCGACTCCGAAGCTGTCGCACGAGCAGGAGACGCTGGTCGGGACGCTCCACTACGGCTCGGTTTTGTGCGTGACGGCGACCATGGGCTACAAGCATCGCGAGCTCCCGCTGGAGCCGCTGGCAAAAGCGATGGCGAAGCCAGCCTTCGTGCTGAAGGTCATCCCGCACGTGGACGGTTCGCCGCGGATTTGCGAACTGGTGCGCTACTATCTCGAGGATGTGACGCTGAAGGGCGCATGGGCAGGGATGGCGGCCCTGCAATTGTTCGATCACGCAATGTGCGACGTCGCGCGTCTACCTGTGCGCGAGGTCACGTCGGCCAGCCATTACGTTGCCGACCTGACGCTCGGCCTCGGCGAGGTCGTGTTCGATTACTTCCAAAACGACTGATCTCCTGCAATTGAAAGGAACTATCCATGACTCGATTTGATGGACGAGTGGCGATTGTCACAGGAGCCGCAAGCGGCATCGGCAAAGAGATAGCGCTTCGGTTCGCCGCCGAAGGCGGCATCCCCGTAGTCGCCGACCTTAATCTCGACGCAGCGAACGCAACGGCCGCCGAGATCAAAAGCAAGGGCAGCGATACCTTCGCCGTTGCGATGAACGTCGCCGACGAGGAGCAGGTGGAAAAGGCCGTTGACGACGTGGTCGCCATGTTCGGCAAGGTCGACGTGCTCGTCAGCAATGCTGGCATCCAGATCGTCAGGCCGCTGGTCGACTTTCCCTTTGCTGACTGGAGAAAGCTGCTTTCGATCCATCTCGACGGCGCCTTTTTGACCACCCGCGCCTGCCTCAAGCACATGTATGCCGCCAATTACGGCCGGGTGATCTACATGGGTTCTGTGCACTCCAAGGAAGCCTCGAAGCTGAAGGCGCCCTATGTCACGGCGAAGCACGGTCTGATCGGATTGGCCAAGGTGCTCGCAAAGGAAGGAGCCGAGCACAACGTCACGGCCAACGTCGTCTGCCCCGGCTTCGTTCGCACGCCGCTCGTCGACAAACAGATCCCCGAGCAGGCGCGGGAACTCGGCCTCAGCGAGGAGCAGGTAGTCAAGACGGTTATGCTCAAGGACACGGTCGACGGCGAGTTCACCAGCACCGATGACGTGGCCGACGCCGTTCTCTATTTCGCGGCGGCTAGTTCGAACGCCGTGACGGGTCAGTCGCTGGTCGTGAGCCACGGCTGGTTCATGCAGTAGGATCAAATCGCGAACAGACGGACGAACGGCGACACCCCTTGTGACGCCGTGGGACAGGAACTTCTGCACCCGGGACCAGCTTTACCTCGCGACGAGCCGCAGTGGCCTGGCGCGCTCTCGTTCTTTAGTATCAAAGGAAATGAACATGGCAGTCTTCAATGATTTGCGGCGGGTTGTCTCGCACGCCCAACGACGTTCGGTGGCCACGAGCCGCTCCGTCGATGTCGTAAGCATGCGAGACTGCGGAAGGCCGTCCAGACCACTGCGCTCGGCATGTTCGTAGGATTCGCCGCGCTGCCGACAGCCCGAGCAGATGACCAGCCCCCGCCGGTGAAACCGGCGATCAGCGACGAGGCAGCGACTGCCGTTTCGCAGATGGGAAAGACCCTGCATGCGAGGGACTTGTCGGTCACGGCAAGAACGGTCAGCGCCGTCGAGTTTGTCGGCGATGACGGCAGACACGATCTATTCTACGACGGCACATGACGATCTCCGCGTCGGACGACATACCGTCCGCGCTCGACGAGGTCGCAACCAAGCTGGACGTCGATTTTCCGCTCGGCGCGCTTTTTGCGCGCTCTCCGGACGAAGTGCTGCTAGGGGACGCCTTGTCCGCCTCACAGGTAGGGACCGCCAATGTTGACTGTGTCGAGTGCCGGCATCTGCTTTTCTCACGGAAGTCCGGCATCGATGTGGAATTGTGGGTCGAGAAGAATGACGCGACGACGCCGCATCGTCTGGTCGTCACCTATCCGTTGCTGCAGGGCCAACCAAGCTTCGTTGCCGAATTCACCAGTTGGAAGACCCAGCCGCCTCTGTCCGACTCCGAATTCACGTTTGCGCCTCCTGCGGATGTGAAAAAGATCGATCCGACACCAGCCGTCGCGTTGGGAACGGAAGGGAGCAGGTGATGAACTATCTGAAGCGCACCTGCCTTGCTTTTCTCGCTTTGACGGCCATCACATCGGACATTGCCTTCGGTCAGTTTGCGCCACCTGGAGGTCCGCCACCCCTCCCGTCTGGAGGGCCACCCCATTTCCGTCGGCAGGGCCGGGCGGCCCCCCACGTCCGCAGATAGGCCGCCCCCCACGTCCGCCGATGGCGAGCCACGGTCGGCCGCCGGTGGGCGCGCAGAACCGTCCACCAGTGAACCCACGTACTCGTATGCCAGATGTCGGCGGCGCAAAGGGGCGATTGGCGGAAGGTCCAAGCCACAGAGGGAGCAACCTGTCCGGAAGCGTCCGCAACACCCTTAACTCGGGGGGTAACATCAATGGAAACCGCACCTTCATGAACTCCGGGGGCAATATCGTCGCGAAGGACTCGGGCAACCTTACCGTCAACAACTCTGGCGATCTCAAGGTCTCGGGCAATCGCAATGGATACTTTGGCCATGGATACTATGGTCGTGGAGACCATGGTGTAGGCGACGATGGTCCGGGAGAGTATGGCGGTGGAGACTATGGGCGTGGATACAATCGCCGCGACGCGTACGTCCTAGGCGGGTATGCGGCGGGCGTCGTCACTGGTGCGGCCACCGCCTCGAGCGCCGGCGGAATGACTTATTCTTCCTATGGAGATCAGTCTTGATCCTCTACGGGTTCCTATGGCGCAGCGTCATCGAGTTCGTCCCAAGGCAGCGTGGGCTCCGCTAACGCGGCGTCGTCGGGTTCATCTCACGGGGGTTCTTCAGGTTCGTCTCACACCAGGTCTTCAGGCTCATCTGGCGGAGAATATGCGACCTCTTCCGATCAGAGCCGCTCCGACCGGCCTGTTTGCAGCGGAGAGGGCGGCTCGAACCAGAGCGGCGGCCATGGCGGTTCCCAGTCTGTCAATCCTCTAATTGCCGGCTGTTTGAGAGCCTGCCGCCGGAGGGCACGGCATGGACATCGGAAGATGCGGTCGGTTGGCTTCAGGCTGCGGCCGCCTATAAGATCCAGGGAAACATCTTGGTCACGGGCGAAGTCCCGCCGTCGGATTACAATCGCGCTTCTAGTGGAAATTAGATTCAGCTCGGCATGTTGAAGAGGCTGAGGCCGGATGTCGCGCGACATATCCGGCCTTCGCAGCAGGGCCCGTAATCGGTCGGCGCAGGATTCCCGAAGGCTGTCGATGGCGGTCGCTAGATCCGCGGATGAAGCGGAGTTGTTCCGAAGCATTTCCTGGAAAAGAACGTCCTTGGTCGGAAAATAGAGGTAGACCGTTCCCTTTGTTATTCCCTAGCGGGTGGCGACGTCTTTAGCCGGACTTCCCTATATTCTCTCCTCGCAAACTCCTCAAACGCGGCCTCCAGTATTTCACGAGGCCGCCTTGCCTTCTGCTCCGCCCGCGATGTTTTCTTTCCAATTCGTTTGACAACATCGGGGGTACACCTGTGGTGGCCCGCTCAGGACCCTTGCCGGTGACTTGGTCTTACCTGTTCAACTTGAATCAATGTTGCGTGTGTCAACATTTTTGATCCGAAGGATGTTGACATCGCCTACTTTTGCCATTAAGTGGGCATTGTCAACATCTGGCAGTGGCCTTTTACACGCAGCAGATTGAAGCTGGCCGATCAACAACGCGGCTCTCTTCGCAACCTTACCGGAGCAAAAATGCAGTCCTTTCGATTGCTGGGAATTGGTCTCGCCTGCGCAGTTCTGGCTGCCTGCGAAGACAAAGCTGAAGTGGCGCCGCCACAGCAGCAGGTCCGTGTCGTCGCGGCCGCCGAGGCTCAGTATCAACCCGGTGCGGAAATCACCGGCGAGATGAAGGCCAGGGTTCAGACCGAGCTCTCCTTTCGCGTCAGCGGCCGGGTTCTTGAGAGAAGGGTCGACATCGGATCGCATGTCCACGCCGGCGACGTTCTTGCCCGCCTCAACGACACGGAACAGCAGGCGGACGTCAGCGTCGCCCGCGCTGGAGTCGGCGCAGGCCGTCCTTACACAGAAGACACTGGCGTTCGAGCGTTCGAGGTCGCTCCTGAGGTCGCAGGCTGTCCCGCAGGCGATCTTTGACGATGCGCAGAAGGAGCTGCTGAGCGCGCAGTCTTCCCTCGAGACCGGCGAGGCCGCGCTTGCGACTGCCGAGGACGCGCTGTCATACACCGAGCTTAAGGCCACCGCGGACGGCATTATCACCGCGCGCGGCATCGAAGCCGGGCAGGTGGTATCAGCAGCGCAGTCCGCCTTCACGCTCGCCCATGACGGTCCCCGAGACGCAGTGTTCGATGTCTTCGAGGCGTTCTTCCTGGATGGCCGGCCGTTGAAGGACGTCGAGGTGGCACCCGTGTCGGACCCCTCCCGCGACGTCCATGGCAACATACGCGAGGTTTCACCCGTCATAGATGGGAAGGGTGGCACGATCCGGATCAAGGTGGGGCTCCAGGGCGGCACGCCATGGCCGCTCGGGACGCCCGTGGTGGGCAAGCTGCGGGCCGCGCCGCGCGACGGAATCGTGCTGCCCTACACCGCGATCGCATCAGCCGAAGGCGAACCCGCCGTGTGGCTCGTGAACGGCAAAAACCACTCGGTTTCGCTCCGGAAGATCTCTGTCGGCCGATACCGCCAGAGCGATTTCGTCGTCACGGGCGGCGTCGCCCCGCACGACCTGGTCGTGACCGAAGGTGGAAAGTTCCTCAAGGAAGGCCAGGCAGTCGCCTGGGATGGCAAGTGAGATGACTCTCAATCGCATATGCACCTCTCTCTCGCTTCTTCTGTCTATGTCGCTTCTTGCAGGCTGCGATCAGAACTCCGTCGCAAGAGAGCACTCGGGTCCTCGTCCAGTTAAAGTCGTCATAGCTGCGGCCGAAAGCAACCAGGCGCCAAGCTTGCCTGGCGTCGTACGCGCCCGTATCGAGACCGATCTGGCGTTCCGGACGCTCGGACGAATGGTGTCTCGCAAGGTCGACGTGGGCGACCTGGTCCACAAGGGCGATGTCCTCGCGGAGATCGATCCTCTTAGTCTCCAGCTCGCGGTCAAGAGCGCGGAAGCCGATCTGCGCAACGCTCAGGCGCAGTTGGAGAACGCCGTGACCACCGAAATGCGCAAGCGAAGGCTCGTGCAACGCAATGCGGCAAGCGTTGCCGATCACGATCTTGCCGAACAGCAGCTCAAGTCGGCTACCGCCAATGCTGCGAAAGCAACGGCAAGCCTTGCGAAGGCGCATGAGCAGCTTGGCTACTCCGAGCTGAGGGCCGAGTTCGATGGCGTCATCACCGCCGCGTTCGTAGAGATGGGCCAGACCGTCTCTGCCGGCCAGCCGGTCGTGAAGCTGGCACGCCTCGAACAGCGCGACGTGATCGTCGACATTCCGGAGGCGCAGCTCAGTAACATTCGCCTGGACGACCGCTTCAGCGTCGCCCTCCAGCTCGACAGCAAGATTCAAGCCATTGGCGTCGTCCGCGAGATCGCGCCTCAGGCCGATCCGAACACCCGCACCTATCGGCTGAAGATCGCCATCGATCAGGGCCCGGACATCTTCCGACTCGGCGCCGTGGTGACCGCGACGCCGTTTGTCGATGAAAGGACACAGGCCATCGCGCTACCGGTCTTCGCCATCCGCAGCGAAGGCGGCGCCATCCAGGTCTGGGTGGTGGATCGCTCGACAGCCACCGTGGCTAAGCGACCGGTTGAACTGGATGACCCGGCGTCCGGCGCCCGTTCCGTCAAGGTTCTATCGGGCCTGCGGGAAGGGGAAGAGATTGTCGTCGCCGGAATCGACCAACTTGTCGATGGACAGAAAGTGAAACTCGCACCGGAGCTACGCCCGTGAAAAAATTCAACCTTTCGGACTGGGCGCTCAAGCATCGTTCTCTCGTCTGGTATTTCATGATCATGTTCGCGGTAGCGGGCACCTTCGCCTATCTCGGGCTCGGTCGCGAAGAAGATCCGTCTTTCACGATCAAGACGATGGTGATCCAGGCCCGGTGGCCGGGCGCTTCCGCTGAGGAGGTGACACAGCAGGTCACCGACCGCATCGAAAAAAAGCTGCAGGAACTCGACAACCTCGAACACACACGCAGCATCACGACCGCCGGTCAGACGATCGTCTTCGTCGACCTGCTGCCGGATACGAACGCGCGGGACGTGAAGCCCACCTGGTCGCGCGTCCGCAATCTAATCGACGACATCACCTACGAGTTTCCCCAAGGCGTGGTCGGACCGTTCTTCGATGACCAGTTCGGCGACGTGTACGGCAATATCTTTGCCTTCATGGACGACAGCGGACTTAGCCAGCGGGAACTGCGCGATTTCGCCGAGAACGCCCGAACGCAAATCCTCAAGATCCCCGACGTCGGCAAGGTCGACGTGGTCGGTGCGCAGGACGAGGTGATCTACCTCGAATTCTCGACCCGCAAGATCGCCGCCCTCGGCATCGACCGCTCCGCCATCATCGCCACGCTGCAGGCGCAAAACGCTGTCACGCAGTCTGGTTTTGTCGAAACCGGACCGGAGCGCGTTGCCTTGCGGGTCGGCGGGCGGTTCATCTCCGAAGAGACCTTGCGTAGGATCAATCTCAGGGTCAACGACCGCTTTTTCCCGCTGACGGACGTCGCCACCATCACGCGCGGCTACGTCGACCCGCCAACTTCGCTCTTCCGCTTTAACGGAAAGCCGGCCATAGCGCTCGCGATCGGCATGAAGACGGGCGGCAACCTCCTTGCCTTCGGCGAAGCGCTCGACAAGACGATGAGCAGGATCGTTGAGAACCTTCCCGTTGGCGTCTCGGTCCAACAGGTTTCCGACCAACCGAAGGTGGTCGACGAGGCAGTGGGGGGCTTCACAAGGGCCCTGTTCGAAGCGGTCGCGATCGTGCTCGCGATCAGCTTCATCAGCCTCGGGATGAGGGCTGGCCTGGTTGTGGCGGTTGCGATCCCGCTGGTTCTCGCCATCACCTTCCTGGTGATGCTCTACACCGGCATCTCGCTGCAGCGCATCTCGCTCGGAGCGCTGATCATCGCGCTCGGGCTTCTCGTGGACGACGCCATGATCGCCGTCGAGATGATGGTCGCGCGGCTGGAAGCTGGCGACAGTCTGAGGAATGCCGCGACCTACGTCTATACCTCGACAGCCTTCCCGATGCTTACCGGCACGCTCGTAACTGTGGCGGGTTTCATTCCTGTCGCTTTCAACAAGAGCAACGCAGGCGAGTTCACCTTCACTCTTTTTGTCGTCATTGCCGTGTCGCTCGTCGTTTCGTGGGTGGTCGCGGTTTTGTTCACGCCTCTGATTGGCGTGACCATTCTACCGAAGACAATGAAGAAGCATGCTGAGCACAAGGGGCGCTTTGCCAGGGCGTTTTCGAGCCTGCTGCAGTTCTGCCTGCGCTGGCGCTGGATGACGATCGTCGCAACAGTTCTCCTCTTCGCTGGATCGATCGTCGGCTTGTCGATGGTGCAACAGCAGTTTTTCCCGAGCTCCGACCGTCCTGAACTGATCATCGACTGGAACCTGCCGCAGAACAGTTCGATTACGGAAACGAGCCGCCAGATGGCCCAATTCGAGCATGAGATGCTTGCCGGCAACCCTGGCGTCGAACATTGGTCGACATACGTCGGCAGGGGCGCGCCGCGCTTCCTTCTATCCTTCGACGTGCAGCCGGCCGACGTGTCCTTCGGCCAGACGATCATTGTCACGAAGGATCTCGACGTCCGCGACAAGCTGAAGCAGCAGATGGAAACCTACCTTCAGAAGACCTTTCCGGGAACGGACGCCTATGTGAAGCTACTGGACATCGGGCCCCCGGTCGGCAAGCCGATCCAGTACCGCGTGTCCGGCGAAAATCTGCAGACGGTGCGCGACCTGGCACAGAAGCTGGGCTCGATCGTCGGCTCCCATCCTTCCCTCAGGAACCTTGCCTTCGACTGGAACGAGCCGGCCCGTGTCGTGAAGATTGACGTGCTGCAGGACAAGGCCAGGCAGCTCGGTGTTTCCTCCCAGGACATCGCGATGGCGCTCAACACCGTCGTACAGGGAAATGCCGTGACGCAGGTCCGGGACGACATCTATCTGGTCGACGTCATCGGCCGTGCCGCGGAAAAGGAGCGCGGCTCGATCGACACGCTGCTTGATCTGCAACTGCAGAGCAGCAGCGGCCAGTCGGTCCCGCTGACATCGGTCGCAACCTTCCACTATGAGCTCGAACAGCCGACCATCTGGCGGCGCGACAGAGTTCCGACCATCACGATCAAGGCGGGGATTGGCGATGCGACGCAGCCGGCGACTGTCGTGAAGGCGCTCTCCGACAAGGTTGCGGCCTTCGAAAAGACGCTGCCGGCCGGGTACTCGGTCAAAGTGGGCGGCGCGGTCGAGGAAAGCGCCAAGTCGCAGGGTCCGATCGCCAAGGTGGCGCCTGCCATGTTCGTCATCATGGCGACGCTCCTGATGATCCAGCTTCAGAGCTTCCACAGGCTTCTCCTGGTCTTCTCGGTGGCCCCTCTGGCCCTCATCGGCGTCGTCGTGGCGCTCCTTGCCAGCAACTCGCCCTTGGGGTTTGTCGCACTCCTCGGCGTTCTCGCGCTGGTCGGGATCCTCATCCGCAACTCCGTGATCCTGATCGTCCAGATCGAGGAGTTACGCGCAGAGGGGATGTCCGCGTGGAATGCCGTGGTGGAGGCGACGGAACATCGCATGCGGCCGATCATGCTGACGGCAGCGGCCGCGACCCTGGCTCTCATTCCGATCTCGCATGAGATATTCTGGGGTCCAATGGCCTACGCGATGATGGGCGGGATCGTCGTCGGCACGGCGCTGACGCTTCTCTTCCTGCCGGCGCTCTATGTCGCGTGGTTCCGGATTCCTCGCGAAGTCGAGCAGAACTGAGATGACGTCACCGCTCTCGCTCCCTGGGCGCATTGCCCAGGATTTCACCGGATATCGCCTCACCGCGACGATCGCTGCCTTTCATTGCGCATGCAGAACCGTCCCAATCCTTGTAGTCCTATCTCTCGTTGCATCGGGTTGCGCCAACCGGGTGCAGGATGTCCTTCAGCCTCTCGCCATGGCCCCGACCGGCACAATTCGGGTCACCATGCTGGTCGCTACGACGCGCAAGCCGTCGGAGGATCCTGGCAAGCTCTATTCCGGCGACCGCGGGACGGCGATCTCCCTCAACAGCGTCGATGTCTCCATACCTCCCGACCGAAACCGCAAGGTCGGGGAGGTGCAGTGGCCGTCGCGCATGCCGCCCAACCCGCAAAAGGAATTCGCGGTCACGCAGGTCGCCAAGGTCCAGTCCGAAGGACAGGCCTTGGACTGGTACCGTCGGAACCGAAACTCCAGGAATCAGGTCGTCATTTTCGTACATGGATTCAACAACACCTATGCCGACGCGGTCTTCCGCTTCGCGCAGATCGTCCATGACTCGGGAACCGACGCCGCGCCGATCCTCTTCACCTGGCCGTCAAGGGGGCGCGTCTTCGACTACCTCTATGACAAGGAAAGCGCCAACTACTCGCGCCGGGCTCTGGAGGATCTGATCCTCCAGGCTGTGAAAAGTCCCGACGTCTCCGATGTGACAATCCTCGCTCACTCCATGGGCGGTTGGCTTGCGGCGGAGGCCCTGCGCGGCGTCGCCATGCGCGAGAAGTCGATCCCGGCGAAGGTCAAGAATGTCATCCTGGCATCGCCGGACATCGACATTGATGTATTTCGCCGTCAGTTCATGGAGATGGGGCCCTAAGCGGCCGCAGTTCGCAATCCTAACGTCGAAACACGACAAAGCTCTGGAGGTTTCGAGCTGGCTATCGGGTGGCGTCGACCGCGTCGGTGATTCCGATCTTGGACCCTATGCGCCTCTTCTCGACGAACTCGGCGTTTCCGTCATCGACACCAGCGCCGTCGCGACGAACGACCCGCTCGGCCACAATGCCTTCGCCGATAGTCCGGAGATCGTGCGCCTGCTCGGGCGGCGGCTGGCCGGGCAGAGCCTGGATGGCGGAAAGGCAAGCGTCGCGGACCAAATCGGGGTGACTGCAGCAAATTTTGCAGGCTCGGCGGCGCGCCTTGCCGTCGCGGCGCCAGTCGCTGTCATCAGCCTGGAGGCGCGAGAGATCCTGAAGGAGGAGCTCACATCCGACGGCGCAACCATAAAGGACGGGCAGATTTCGTACTGAACGGTAGCCGTTCAACCGAAGGGATGAATCCTCGATTGGCAAGGATTCGTTGGGATCGGGCGATGGAATCACCAGGACTGTAAGACGCCGGGCGCGGGCTGAATACGCCCGGATCGTCGAAAGCCGGCACCGTCGCGTTGCCGGCTGTACGGACCATCGAAGACAAACGTCACGGACGTCGCGCGGCTTCTTGGCAGGTCCCGGCGAGCGTGTACAAAATCTTCCCCTCCAAGGCTGCGATCCGCGATGCCATCGCCGAAAATTTCCTGGAGACCAGTCTGCGCTTCCCCGCGTTCGCGCCTGGTGAACGACGCGATGCAGCGAGCTGCCTGAAGGAAGCCGGTGATGATCATCATGGTGAACAAGCGGCGCCGGCCTTTGGCTTTTTGCGCGTTATCGCCCAGGTCGCCGATCGCCTTGGCTCAGCCCGCTCGCGGTTCTTCGGGGCTCAAAAGAGTGCCTCCTCAGTCCCTGCTCGGTGGCCTCGATACCGCTTCCCAACAGCTGCAAAAGCAGCTGAATCGGTAGAACGTTTTCAGTCTCTGAAGTAGTCTCATGCAGGTGTTTGTTCGCTCCCAAAAATTTTCTTGGATACCCTCTTGAAACCGGAAAGTTGGCAAACCAAATCGATCTTAGCGGCAGCCCAGACGGGGGCCGAAATTTCGGAGACGCAGGTTTCCGATGCGTCTCCTTTCCATGTTGCTTTACGGAGGATATGGTCATGAGAACAGAGTTCGACTTCGCACCCTTTTACCGGTCCAGCATCGGCTTCGACCGCGTCTTCAATCTCCTCGACAACGCGCAACGTCTTCAGGCGGAGACGTGGCCGCCCTATGACATCGTCAAGACCAACGAGGACGCCTATCGCATCATCATGGCGGTCGCCGGCTATGGAGAAGGGGACCTCGACGTCACCCAGGAACGCAACGTCCTCATGGTGAGGGGCGAGAAGACTCAGGAGACTGAGGGCGAATACCTGCACCGTGGTTTGGCCGGCCGCAGCTTCGAGCGGCGGTTCGAGCTTGCCGAACATGTGAAGGTCGAAAGCGCCTCTCTGAAGAACGGTCTTCTGAATATCTGCCTGAAGCGTGAGGTCCCGGAGGCGATGAAGCCGCGCAAGATCGCGATTGGCGACGACAGCCAGGCTCAGGCGCCTCTGCAGATCGCAGCCGAACAACAGGTCGCTTAACAAACACCCTGCAGAAGGCAGACGCCGTCCCTGCGGCGGCAAAAGCCTCGAGGCTTACAGACATGAAGACGGTCAATGTGAAGAACCTCGCGCCGTTCGATGAGCGCGATCTTGCTGCCTGCCAGCCCCTATTCGATCGACTTCTTCAGGAGGCTAAAGTTGCCAAGGACTCGGAAGAAGCCAAGCGGATAGCCGCTACACTGGTCGAGCTTTATCGGCAGGGTATTCGCGATCCGGAGAGTCTCCGGATCATGGTCGAAGGCGACCAGGGTCATACGCAGGCGTTCTGAGTCCGCGACCACAGTATAGTTGCGGCCGCCTGTGAACCGGGCGGCCGTTCTTACTTCGTGTCTATCGTCATTCCACCTCTAGGTCTTTGTTTCCGTCGGCTGTGTGTCTCAAACGAACTCGCCGCAGTTCGTAAACGTCACACCGAAAAAACGGACCGCACTCGGACAATACGGCGCTTGCCGCAAGGACGATCGGCCCAGAGGAAACTTTGAATACACCTTCGCCGTCTCACCAGCTTCTCCCAGCGAAAGAAATTTTGCGTCAGCGTGGCCAAGTTCTCGTCAAGCCATGCCGCCATCGCCTTATCCTTCGGCGAGGTTTGCCTGCAGGCCCGCCGTCGCGGCGCAGGATTGCCCACTTCGGCTATGGTGAGCAGGGACCTGTGAGCGGCGATCTCGAAGTTCTCGAAAGCAATGTTGGCAAATGCGTCCTTCAGAATCTCGCCCCCCGCCACGGCGTGGCCAAGAGCGGCCATCGACCCGGTGAAGGGTAAGCCATATCCTTCAATGTGGGGAACCGTCACCATTGAAGTCATAAGCCCCGTCGGCAACTCTTCTATCCGAATGGCCACTGATGCAGCATCGTCCGAAGCGGCTAAAGGCTCAACGGCAGGTGCATTGCTGTTCTGCGGGTGCACCCTAGATAAGCTTATCGGATCGCGCGAACGATGAGGCAGAATGCGGCGGCACCAATGCTAAACAAGGAGATCATTTGGAGAGAAGCTCGCGAGCGGGAGAACGGTCCACCGCCGGCTAGGTTAGGAAGCGATCATCGCCAGGCGCTAGCCAGAAAGACTGTAGTATGAAGGCCGGAGTGTCATTGACGTCGAAATGGAAGGTTTAGGCACTTTGGCAGCAAGCGGGAACATAAATGCTGGAAGCCGGTAATGGGAGAATGAAATGAGCGACCGTCGGAGGACCGAGGCAAAAACTGGCATCGCTGGCCTGGATGAAATTCTTTGCGGCGGGTTGACCCGCCGACATGTATTTCTTCTCGAGGGCGCGCCTGGAACGGGAAAGACGACGATCGCCCTTCAGTTCCTCCTCGAGGGCGCAGCACTCGGAGAAAGGTGCCTGTACATTACTCTGTCGGAAACGGAGGAGGAACTGAGGGGTACCGCGGCATCCCACAATCTGGAACTTGACGAAAAGATCGAGATCTTCGAACTGGTACCGCCTGAAAGCCTGCTGAACGCCGACCAGCAGCAGAGTCTTCTCTATTCCTCGGACTTGGAACTCGGCGAAACAACAAAGATGATCTTCGGATCTTTTGAGCGGCTCCGCCCCAGCCGCGTCGTGATCGATAGCCTCTCGGAAATCCGCCTTTTGGCGCAGAGTTCATTGCGCTACCGACGCCAGATTCTCGCGCTGAAGCACTTCTTTGCGAAGTCGGGAGCCACTGTCCTCCTTCTCGACGACATGACCTCGGACGCCCTCGACAAGACTGTTCACAGCGTGGTTCACGGTGTCATTCATCTTGAACAGCTTGCGCCGGAATACGGATCGGAACGCAGGCGTCTGCGGATCATGAAATACCGCGGACGATCCTTTCGTGGTGGCTTTCACGACTTCGTCATCCACACGGGCGGCGTCCGGGTCTTTCCACGGCTTCGAGCACTAGAGCACAAGGCTGAATTTTCTCGCGGTATGCTTGGAAGCGGCGTCGCCAAACTTGACGGCTTGCTCGGCGGAGGGATTGAGCGTGGATCGAGTACCTTGCTGATCGGTCCTGCTGGAACAGGCAAGAGCCTCTTTGCGCTCCAGTTCGTCGACGCGGCCGTTAACCGCGGGGAGCGGGCCGCTGTCTTCGTTTTCGATGAGGAGCTCGGACTCTTGTTCGCCCGGACGAAATCCATGGGATTTGACTTCGAACGTATGAGAGACGAAGGGAACATCCACATAGAACAGCTCGATGCTTCGGAGGTTTCTCCTGGGGAGTTTGCGCAGCGGGTCCGTGACCGTGTCGCTGACTTCGATGCGAAGACGGTCGTGATCGATAGCATTAACGGCTACCAGGCGGCGATGCCCGAGGAGAACGCACTCATCCTTCACATGCACGAACTACTCCAGTTCTTGAATCGGCAGGGCGCGGCGACCTTCCTCACGGTCGCTCAGCACGGGCTGGTCGGTGATATGAAATCCCCAGTCGATGTCACATATCTATCTGACACGGTCATCCTGCTGCGTTACTTCGAAGCTTTTGGCAAAGTTCGCAGGGCCGTTTCCGTCATCAAGAAGCGCACCGGTAGACACGAGGAGACGATCCGGGAATTCTCAATCAGCGAGCGGGGGCTGATGGTGGGGGAACCTCTCTCCGCATTTCAAGGAGTTCTCCGAGGCGTTCCCACCTTCGCTGGCGACGGCCACTCTTTGTTGTCGGATTCGAACGAGGATCGCGAACATTCCTGACCAGCCCGTAGTCAACCTCATCTTAGCGCCATCCGGAAGGGACGCGCAAATTGCCGCATCGCTGCTCGAGGAGGCTGGTGTGTCCGGCCAGGCTGTGGCCGATCTGCCCTCTCTATTGCGCCAGCTCGACGAGGCTACTGGTTTCGTCGTCGTGACTGAAGAGGCGCTGCGAAGCGCCGATCTGAAGCCCTTGTCGGAATGGATAAAGCAGCAGCCGAGCTGGTCGGACATGCCATTCATAGTCTTGACACAACGGGGTGGCGGTCCAGAACGCAATCCTGCTGCAGCGCGCCTTTCCGAGGTCCTTGGCAACGTCAGCTTCCTGGAAAGGCCGTTCCACGCCACGACGTTCATCAGCGTCGCCCATACGGCAATGCGAGGGCGCCGCCGCCAGTATGAAGCGCGCGCTCGCATTGAGGCGCTGCGCGAAGGGGAACGCCAACTGCAGACGGCGCTGGAGGCAGGCAGCCTCGGCGCCTGGGAGCTCGCCCTCGGCAGCCGGATACTGACGACCTCGACGATGTGCCGGGCGATCTTCGGTAGAGGACAAGACGATCCGTTCACATATGAGCACCTTTTGTCCAGCATCTATCCCGACGATTTTCAACGGATGCAAGAGGCCTTAGCTGCTACCATCGAGACCGGCGTCGACTTTGCGATCGAATGTAGGACGCTGTGGCCGGACGGCTCAATCCGCTGGGTCGAGCTCAGAGCTCAGCTTTACCGAAACAGAGCGGGCGAAGCTGTCAAGATGGTCGGAGTATCGGCGGACATCACCGAGCGTCGCAACACGCAGGCGCAGCAGCAAAAGATGAACGAAGTCCTGGAGGAGCGGGTTGCAGCCCGGACTGCCGAATTGGAGGCGGCTCACGCGGCTGTCCTGGCCGAGGTCGCACAACGTGAAAGGGCCGAAGAGCAGCTTCGCCAATCCCAGAAGCTGGAGGCGATCGGCAAAC
Organism: Rhizobium sp. SVR5-9E; assembly: GCF_056755095.1. Lineage (NCBI taxonomy): Bacteria > Pseudomonadati > Pseudomonadota > Alphaproteobacteria > Hyphomicrobiales > Rhizobiaceae > Rhizobium > Rhizobium sp. SVR5-9E. Next base: position 74,821 of record NZ_JBNDHS010000008.1, read on the forward strand.
TGACAGGAGGAGTCGCCCACGATTTTAACAATCTTCTGATGGCAGTCCTCGGAAATCTCGAACTTCTGCGCAAGGCCGTCGCGGGCAACGAGCGCATGCTCAGGCTGGTCGACGGAGCGCTCCAGGGAGCTAGGAGGGGAGCCTCTTTAACACAGCGACTACTTGCCTTCGCAAGACGCCAGGACCTGCAGGTCAAACCCGTCGACCTTCGGAAGCTCGTGATGGACATGGAGGATCTTCTTGGAAGGTCCGTCGGACAAATGATTGTTTTGGATAGAGAGCTACCGGACAACCTCCCGCCAGTTCTCGCCGACCCCAACCAAGTCGAGCTCGCCTTGCTCAATCTCGCCGTCAACGCCCGCGACGCCATGCCCGAGGGGGGCTCGTTGAAGATCGCACTGGCTGCGAACCTGCTGAATGAGGGCAGCGTTGACCTTGCAGCCGGTCATTACGTCATCTTGTCAGTGACCGACAGCGGAACCGGCATGAACGCGGAGACTCTTGCAAAGGCAGTCGAACCCTTCTTCTCCACAAAGGAACTTGGCAGGGGTACCGGACTCGGGCTCTCGATGATCCACGGCTTGGCTCTTCAACTCGGCGGCCGCTTCACCCTCAGAAGCACGCCAGGAGCCGGCACAACGGCCGAACTATGGATACCAGTCGCCAACGGGACTGCGGCAGAGGTCGAAGAAAAAGAGCGGCCAATTGGCATCGAATCGAATACCGCATCAAAACGAGTTCTCCTGGTCGACGATGACGTGCTGATTGCCATGAGTTCCGCGGACATGTTGCTCGACCTCGGCCATGAAGTTGTAGAAGCCCATTCGGGAGCCGAGGCGCTCGAGTTACTCGGGAGCGGCGAGCAGTTCGATCTGCTTATCACCGATTTCTCCATGCCAGGCATGAACGGCGTCGAACTAGCCAGGGTTGCAAGGCAGCTGCACCCGGGTCTGCCGGTCCTAATGGCGACCGGGTACGCGGACCTGCCGTCGGATGCGCAGATTGATGCCGTGCGGCTAGGAAAACCATTCACCCAGCATCAGCTCGCAACAGAGATCTCCAACGCTTTGCAAGGTTAGCGCCAATCAGGTCGGTCATAGCGCAGTGAGGCCACCGCCTTCCAATGTCGTCATCGCAGGTCTCCGTCATGAAGCTCCCGTGTCGTGCGTCCGATCCGGTGGGGCGGGAATGCGGCGAATTAGCGAGAGAGGGTCAAAGTACCGCCAAGGGGGCAGGTAGGGGACGCGGAAACCACGCGGCGCCAGACTGAAAGGCATCAGCACGAGCTGAGGTGAGGAAAACCGCCGTGCGGCAATTCTGATCAATGACTGAAATAACTCGCCGTTCCGGTCAGATGGCGTACAAAAAGAGACCCGCGGCTGGTGGAGAGTGCCTGCGGGGTCAAGTCGCCAGTTTCGCTGGCTGGATGCGCTGGCGGGCGTCGCCAAGACACGCAATCCGCCAAACTAACGAGCCGGGGAGGCAATGCGTTCCAGTGCGCAACCTTATGGTCAAACGAAGCCTCGGCGGAGCGAGTAAGACGAGGGGAAACAGTGACCTCGCGACCTTTCAGAAGGGCGCTGAAGAGGCCGAGCTGTAAGCCCCGGTGCGCGGCCCAGACAACTGAACGATCAGATGACGCGAATGTTTCGGCGGCTGGCAAAGATTTTCCGGCACGACCTACTTGTCGAACTCAGTCCAGGACCATGAACCCAAACGGAAGAGCGACGAGTGTTCAGCGTCTGGCTTGCTGGCTGCTGATATGCCAGGGCCGAGTGGAAGACCCACGCTTGATTAACTCATGAGTACCTCTCCAAGATGCGGGGTCCTCGTGAGGGCTGGCGGACAAGGGCACCTTGCGATCTTCCTCCCATGCCGGGCCTCACGCAACTTCGCGGTCTTCAGCCCACGGACAACGAAAAAAGGCCGGACCGAAATCCCGTGCCACCTTGCTCCATCCGTCTCACACTATTGGCAGTACATCCATGGTCAGCCGCCCGAGACAAATTCACCACTCGATATGAGGCTGACAGAACGCTGTCAAGCCGAACCTCAACCGTCAATTGCTGCGCTGGCGCTGGTGGAGTAGCTGGGCCGGCGCCGCATTGTCAGGAGGTGTCATTTGCTTTGCCGGAGCTTCGCCCACCAGGCGATTGGAGACGAGCGACGAGGCGGCTTCAGTTGCCGCGGGTCACAAAGCAACTTCGGTGTAGCGGTGTTCGAAAGATCGAGTTGGTCCCAGGGAACAGCCAGTCCGTCACCTGAGCGAAGACCGACAACCCCGAGGACGGCACGGGCGAGTGAGGACGAAGCCAGGCTTTCAAGAAGCGCAAAGGTCCCGACGTGATATTCGACGATGAAAAGTTCGTCGCCATGCTCTTCCGCCACGACTCCTCGATGCGTCCGACCACCTCGTTGCCGCGCCCTAACACCCGGGCGCCCAGCAGATCCTGGAGAAATAGCTCGCTCATGACAGCCCGCCCGGAATCCAGGGCAGAACGCTTCGACGAAGCCGCTCCTGCCAACGCTCCAACGGCAGTTCCCGGCGGTCGGCATCGACGGTTATGTCGACACCGACGTCGACGACGTGATACCAGGCGAGCTGATATCCGCCGCCTCGATCGCGAACAAGCGCGCGAAGACCGACGCCTATCAACAGCCTCCTGGCCAAGGTCGACGCGCCGAGTTCGACCGCTTCGACTCTGGGCCGCCCGTGCTCATCGAGGCGCAGAACGATGCCGTCGGCCCTTCCAACGCGAATCTTTGTCTTATCGACAAGCTGCTTGTCGAGAATGTCTCGCACGGGGTGCATGTCAGCCTCCCAAAATTTGCAGCGGTACAGTGACGATCGCCAAGAGCGAAGGCCAGTCCAATGATGAACAGGACGACAGCGTTACCCATCCAGCGATTCGTATGGTCGCCAACGAACGCCTTATCGTTCATCAGGAACAGAAACGGGATGACGCCGAGAGGAAGGCTCATGGCAGTGATTGCCATCGAGAAGATGGTGACCCGCAAGGGATCGAGACCGGCGTCGATGGGAATGACGGCGATAACGGTGGCAACCGTCTAGACGAGGTTGAAGGCGGGATCGGTTTTTGGCTTTGCGTCCTCGGACCAGTTCCAGCCGAACCCCTGGGTGGTGATATAGGCCTGGGCGAGGCTCAGCTCCAGCGCGGCGCCGAAACAGGTGATCAGCAGCGAAGGGAAAAGATGTAGATGCCCCCAGGTGCCGAGGGCTGGGGTCAGGATCATCGCGATCTGCTCGTAGCCTTCGATGTCCTCGATGCCGCAGGGAGGGTACACCATGGCGGCAAGGACGATGATGGCGACGGAGAGCGCACCTCCAAACGCCATGCCGAACGTCGCGGTAATCTTGTTTATTCCAAAATACGATTTGTCCCATTTTTCTTCGATAGCCCCGGACGAATAGAAGAAGAACAGATAGTTGGAGATCGTGGCCCCGAGGATGCTGACTCCAATGAAGGCGTAATGCGCTCCGTCCTTGTCGGGAAGAGACGGGACTGCGCCCCTCGTCACTTCGCGCCACGGCGGCCCCATTACGAACATCGCGACCACGAACGAGAGCACGATCAGTCCGAGCGCCGACACTCCCTTTTCGATCGTTCCGAACGTGCCGCGCCATAGCAGCAGCCAGACGGCGGCGTGGCAAATTTTGAGAAGAACTTCGACGTCTGCGCCTCTTGCATGCTTTTCCTCGCGCTACCCGGCGAAGGGTAACGCGAACCTCAGCCCCGCTGTTCCTTTGGCCGTTGTTTCACTGGGGAAAGAGGCGGAGCTCGGCGCATTCCGCTTGTTGCGGAACCTCCATGCCCATAGGGACGGTATGTCCGGCGGCTATTCGACTGTCGATAGTGCCATCCGAGACACCTTCACCATCCGCGACGGTAAAGCGCCGCGCTAGTACGCCGCCGGATACATGGCCGCAGAAGTAGCCGTCAGCTACCACCCGAGCGCGACACTGCCGCCGCGAGGCAGGCGGCGGCGAAGCCAAGAATTTCGGCGAAAGTACCTAGCCGGCGCCGGGACGAAGGTCAGGTGAGACGTCGATCACCAAATTTCCGCGCTTGACGACCGCGTTCTAACGCCGGCAGAAGCGCTATGCAAGATCGGGCAGACCACCGATGAGTTTGTCGAGTGTGATTGGATAATGGCGGACCCTGATGCCGGTCGCGTTATGGATGGCATTGGCAACCGCGGCGGCGACGCCGCAAATACCCAGCTCCGCAATGCCTTTCGCCTTCATCGGAGACGACATCGGATCCGTCTCATCGAGGAAGATCACCTCCTGGTGCGGGATGTCGGCATGCACCGGGACTTCATAGCCGGCCAGGTCGTGATTGACGAAGAATCCGTGGCGGGTGTCGACGGCGAGCTCCTCGGACAATGCGCCGCCGGTGCCCATGGTCATGGCACCGATGACTTGGCTGCGCGCGGTAATCGGGTTGAGAATTCGGCCCGCCGCACAGACGGCCAGCATCCTGCGGATCCGCGTCTCGCCGGTGGTAACATCCACGCCAACCTCGACGAAGTGCGCGCCAAAGGTCGACTGCTGATGGGTCTCCGACAGCTTGCCCCATTGGATCGTGTCCTCGCCGACAAGGCCTTCAGCACCGGCGGCCTCGGCGAGAGACACCGACCTGTTGCCGGACCTAACCTCGCCGTTCTCGAAGATGATGTTTTCGGAATTGAAGCCGAGCTTCTGGGCGACGGCCTCCCGCAGCTTGGCGCAGGCAGCGTAGACACCTGCGGTCGAACAGTTTCCTCCAAACTGGCCGCCGGAGCCCGAAGAAACCGGAAAACGGGAATCGCCAAGGTGAACGCCGACCCTGTCGACCGTTACGCCCATCATCTCGGCTGCGGTCTGCGCGATGATGGTGTAACTGCCCGTGCCGATGTCAGTCATATCAGTCTCGACCGTGACGACGCCTTTGCGATCGAGGCGGACGCGGGCGCCCGAGGGAAGCAGCAAATTGTTGCGGAAGGCCGCCGCAACGCCCATGCCGATCAGCCAGTTGCCTTCGCGGCGCGAGCCGGGTTCGCCGCGGCCGCTCCATCCAAAGCGCTCCGCGCCCAGCTTCAGACAGCCCACGAAGTTGCGGTGGGAGAAGGGACGCTCCGGCTTTTCCGGATCGACCTGCGTATCGTTGATAACCCTGAACTCGACGGGATCGAGTCCCAGCTTCTCCGCCATCTCGTCCATGGCAATCTCGAGCGCCATCATGCCTGAGGCCTCGCCCGGAGCCCGCATCGCGTTGCCCTCGGGAAGATCGAGCGTCGCAAGCCGCATCGCCGTCATCCGATTGACGCCGGCATAAAGCAGCCGGGTCTGGTTGACGGCCGTCTCCGGCTGGCCTCCACTCAGGTCTCCCGACCAGCTCTCATGGGCGATCGCCGTGATCTTTCCGTCGCGCTCGGCACCTATGCGAATGCGCTGGATCGTCGCTGGGCGGTGCGTCGTATTGTTCATGAGGAACGGCCGGGGGAGCGCGACCTTGACCGGACGCCCGGCAGCTTTCGCGCCGAATGCGGCAAGGACGGCGTCGGCCCGCACGAACAGCTTGGAGCCGAACCCGCCGCCGATGAAGGGCGACATCAGATGGATCTTTTCCTTATCGATGCCGAGGGTCGTTGCGAGATCAGACCGCCACCAGTCGATCATTTGGCTCGACGTCCAGACCGTCAGCTCGTCTCCGTCCCAGGCTGCGATAGAGGCGTGCGGCTCCATCATCGCATGCGATTGGTCCGGTGTCGTATAGGATTGGTCGAGGGTGACCGGTGCAGCCTTGAAGGCGGCGTCGAAATCACCGACGGCCGTGTCGGGATCGCCGGATTCGGGCTTCACTGCCGACTTCATCGCCTCTTTGAGATCGAACGCCCCCTTCTCCTGCGCGTAGTCGACCTTGACGAGCGCTGCCGCGGCACGCGCCTGTTCGAATGTTTCCGCGACAACGACGGCGATCGCCTGATGATAATGCTGGATCTCGCTACCGCCGAACAGTTTCGCGGTGTTGAACTTCCCCTTTTCTCGCTCGCCGACGTCAGGCGCCGTCACGACGGCGAGTACGCCTGGCGCCTTCTTCGCGGCGGAAACATCGATGGAGTTGATGCGGCCCTTGGCGATCGCCGCGCCGATCGGATATCCATAGGCGTAACGCGTGCTCGGATCATGCCATTCGTAGGCGTATTTGGCCTGGCCCGTGGTCTTGAGCTGGCCGTCGATACGGTGGACCGGCTGGCCAATGACCTTGAGGCGGTCGATCGGATTGGTCGTTGCTGGCGTGTCGAACTGCATGGCTTATCACCCCTTGGCTTCGGCGATGACCGCGCCGAGCGTGCGCTCGACAAGATCGACCTTGAATCGGTTCTGTTCGGTCGGACGAGCGTCCGCGAGAAGCACTCCGGCCGTCGCTCTTGCTCCCTTCGAAAGCTCGGTATCGGCCGCTTCAACGCGCCAGGGCTTATGGGCGATGCCGCCGACGGCCACGCGTCCAGTGCCGTCAGGCTGGATGACCGCTCCAACGGAGACGAGCGCGAAGGCGTAGGAGGCACGGTCGCGGACCTTACGGTAGATCTGCCGGCCGCCAATCGGCGGCGGCAGCAGAACCGCGGTGATGAGCTCGCCGTGTTCGAGCACCGTCTCGATGTCAGGTGTGTCGCCCGGTAGCCGATGAAACACGGCGATCGGAATGGACCGGCGGCTGCCATCGGCCTTGACCGTTTCGATAACGGCGTCGAGTACCCGCATGGCGATCGCCATATCGCTCGGATGTGTCGCGATGCACGCCTCGCTCGTCCCGACTATAGCGTGCTGGCGGCTGAAGCCGCCGATGGCTGAACAGCCGCTACCCGGCTGCCGCTTGTTGCATGGCTGGTTGGTATCATAGAAGTAAGGACAACGCGTCCGTTGCAGCAGGTTACCCGCCGTGGTCGCCCTGTTTCGCAACTGGCCGGAGGCGCCTGCGACGAGCGCGCGGGAGATAAGCCCGTAGTCGCGCCTGACGGTTTGGTGGGCGGCAAGATCGGTGTTTCGGACCAGTGCGCCAATGCGCAGTCCGCCTTCGGCCGTCACTTCGATCTTGTCCACACCGAGACCGTTGACATCGATCAGATGCGTCGGCGTTTCGATCTCCAGCTTCATCAGATCGAGAAGGTTGGTGCCGCCGGCGATGAATTTGGCATGCTGATTGGCGGCAGCGGATTTGGCGGCGGCCTCTATCGACGTCGCACGCTCGTAGGTGAAGGCTTTCATGCTTTTGTCCCCGCGACTTCGACGATAGCGTCGACGATGTTCGAGTAGGCGCCGCAGCGACAGATGTTGCCGCTCATGCGCTCGCGGATCTCCGCAGGCGTAACATGAGCCTGAGCGGTAAGATCGCTGGTGACGTGGCTCGGGATGTTCGCCTTTATCTCCTCGAGGACCGCCACGGAGGAACAGATCTGCCCCGACGTACAATAGCCGCACTGGAAGCCGTCATGTTTCACGAAAGCCGCCTGCATGGGATGGAGGTCCCCGGGCTCTCCCATCCCCTCTATCGTGGTGATCTGGCCGCCTTCATGCATGAGGGCGAGCGTCAGACAGGAGTTGAGCCTGTGGCCGTCCACGATGACCGTGCATGCGCCACACTGGCCATGGTCGCATCCCTTCTTGGTTCCCGTCAGGTGAAGGTGTTCCCGCAAGGCATCGAGCAAGGTAGTTCGATTATCGATCTCTACGTCGTGACGTTTGCCGTTGACGGTGAACGATAATTTGGATGTCGGCGCCATCTCGTCTCCAGCGGGTTGAGCCGCCGGACTGGTCGCGGCACTCGTAACCGCGATCGTCGCGGCCGACGAGATAAGTAAGTCCCGGCGAGATATTTCAAGTCGATCGGTACGCATGTCAGCTCCACTTCGTCTTGGTAGGCGCCTATTCGGGCGCGCGTGGGATGGGTGACAGCTTAAAGAGGTAGGCAGGCGGGGCCGGAAGACTAGATGAGAATTGTTGCATACAGTTATCGAACCGGCTCATGAATGGTGGGCCGGCTCGTATTTGACCGATCATGCGAAGCAGCCGGAAATCGCGCGGAGATCTGCGACCAGCTCGCCGAGGGATTTCCCGTGCGGAGCACTGCACCAAGCATGACTGATCTCCTCCGGCATTCGCGGCAGGAACGCCCTTAGCGGTTCGCGACTATCTCGGCGTCCTGAATGGCAGCTTGGTCGCATGAGCCCGATCCGTTTCAAGAGATGGGTACCCGTCGCGACGATGTGCCGCTGTAGGAAATGCCGGGAAAGCGAATTGTGCATCTGATCGCAGCTCCTTGAACATGCCGTTAGATCTGCATCAAGACAGCATCAAGGGATGCTTTTGCACGATAAAGAGTAGCTTTAGCGCTGGCTGCTCGGCCGCTTCCCACCAGGGTCCCACTTTTGAACGATAGACGCGCTTGTTGAGATAACGTGCATTGGGTCACATGATTGTTCTCGCGGACCGCTTCAATTCGCTTGGCGTCAGCCCCGGAGGGACAGAAAGGCATGCCTCGAAGGTCTTCATGGTTTCCTTGCCAATGGTTCCAACGGCAACATTCCTTCGGCGGCGTTGCGGATCGCTGAGAACGCCTCGCTCTTGAACTTGCGCTTAGTTGCCAAGTCTCCGATACGGCGCCGGTCCCTGATTTCGTATCAAGCTCGGCTTGCGTTTGCGCCGATGGAGTTCGACGACTTCCGAAAGGCCGGAAGTTCGTCGTCTTATTGCGCAACGGGCGTCGACGGGCGATCGGATGGCCGCGTGGAGCTTGAAATCGAAGCCGGAAAGTAATACCTAATCCGATATCGGTATTACAAGGTTGCAACATGACGACGACAGTTACAGCAAAGGGGCAAGTCACCATCCCGAAAGCGGTTCGGGACTTACTCGGGATCGTCCCCGGAAGCCAGGTCGACTTCCGTCGGGCCGCGGATGGCAGCGTTTTGCTGACAAGGGCTGATAAGATCCAGCCAGCCAGCCGCTTTCAAAAGCTGCGAGGGCATGCCGGTAAGGGACTTGATACCGACGCGATCATGGCGCTCACGCGCGGTGAAGCGTGACGCTTGTCGACACGAATGTATTGCTCGACCTTGTCACCAATGACTCAACCTGGGCAGACTGGTCGATCGAGCAACTCGAAACGGCCAGTCTCGCCGGTCCATTGTTGATCAATGATGTCGTCTATGCCGAGCTTGCGGTTCGCTATGAACGCATCGAAGACCTTGACGCGTTCATTGAAGAAGCTGGGCTGGTCGTCACTCCCTTTCCGCGGGCCGCACTATTCCTTGCGGGAAAAGTATTCACACGATATCGCCGGGCCGGCGGTTCTCGTACCGGCGTCTTGCCGGATTTTTTCATCGGCGCGCACACAGCGGTTCAGCAGCTTCCACTGCTGACACGCGACGTTGGGCGGTACCGGTCCTACTTCCCAACAGTTAAGCTGATCTTGCCAGTCCAGTGAGTTTGCAAGACGAAGATCGCCCGTTCCATTTGACTAGCGCCAGCGCGGCAGCTTGACTGGCTGCCAGTTCTGCTGGGCAGCATCGGTAAATCTCCTGACAGCCACGGCAGCCGGCAGAGCGGATTTCCATCAGCTACGGCCGGTGGCGATGATCCTAACGTCCGCGATGCGACGAGAGCCGGCTTCAGGAGAACTGACGTTGACGTTATCGCGTGGGAAAGAACGCATCGACATATGGGCGATTACCATGACCTCATGAGGAACATTCGGCTCCTCGCTACGGCCCGGCACGCGGCTTTACTGCCTCGAGCTTTTCTGCGGCGATAGCGCCGTCATTCATTACTGTGAGTGCTCCGTCGATGCACGGCGACGTCTGTGACAATGTAGTCCATTGGAATATCGTGGTGCAGTGGATGGATCGTTTCTATTTTTTGCAGTTCAAACCCACCCGGACAACTAGCGGGGAGGGCTGCAAGAGAGCGAGGGTCCGGTCGAAGAAACCACCTCCATACCCGAGTCTGAATCCATCCGCGTCGAAGCCAACGACAGGAGCGATGACGACTTCGGATTGAACCTCCTTTCCCTGCGAAGGCACCGGGATATTCCACACACCACGTTCTAGCGGTTCCCCGAACCTCCAAGGCCCGGAGCTGACGGGGCCGCTGGCCGCAATCGGCATCGTCAACCCTTTGCACCGGACGTACGCTGAAGGATCATGACCGAGGCGCTCGCGGTAGCCAATGCGACCTCTCGCAGCCTTTTCATGTCGCCGCGAAATCCCAGCTGGTTCTGTTACCCGAATTCGTCCTGGTCCAATTATCTGTTCCTCTCCGGCTACGCGTTCGAAACACCTATTCTGGAGATCACCCCCGAGGGCGTCAAACCATTTCCCGCGACCGGCTCTCGGACGATGGATGCGCGGACGATCTTTTTCTACGGCGTGACCGGCATCACCCGGCCATGGCGATGCGGCTGCCGGGCATCGGCTCGCAATATCTGCTAGCGATGACAGATGACGACAAAAACCCTTCGATTGGTGCTAAGGCCTATAAGGTTACACTGCCGAGGCGTGTCCCCGGAGGCGAATTTCTGGTCGCTCACGGTCTACGACAATATGACTCGCTCGATGCTCGACACGCCACAGCGCTATCCGCGCGCGGGTAGCCGGAATTATCCTTCACCTGCCGCCGAGGCCGGTGCCTACGGCTCGACCACGGTCTGGTTTACGCCTGAGCAGCCGCAAGGCGTTCCGCGCGGCAATTGGATTCAGGCTGACCCGAAGAAGGGCTGGTTCACGATCCTGCGCCTGTACAGCCCGCTCGAACCTTTCTTCGACAAGTCATGGCGACCGAGCGAGATCGGACTGGTGAAGTGAGGAGTGAGGTAGGGTTGTTCGATCAACCAACCCTATGCGAATGTTCGCCGAGGAGGAAAATTGAGCGTCAACCTGCCGCATAATCCAAGGCAAAGCATAGCCCACTGTCTGTCCGTGGAACCCAACTCGAGAGCTTCCTTCCGTTCACCATGGCGAGAAACCGGAAAAACCGCTGGGTTCGCCATCCTGTCATGTCCGGTTGACACGGCTCGCTCGGCAAAATGGATGTCGATCGGTCCGAATGGTTCCCAAATCTCCGGTGGCCTTTTCGTTCATCAGTGGAACCTGCAACGGCCGGGTAAGTTAGATCCGGATGAAAGGAGACTTCCTCATGGGTATGGACAAACCGAAAGACGGCGCTCCCGGCACCACCGACCAGTCGCCCCGCTGGGAAGGCCCGCAGGAAAACACTCCGCCCGGCTACCTTCCTGCGAAGGACGACCCCGATCGGGCGAAGGATGCCGACGGTGAAACCAACAGTGACCCCGAGGTCAAGAAGGTTTCGGACGGCTACAAGCAGAAGGGCGAATGAGATGTCAGACGTAGAAAAAGAGCCAAGGGGAGTTCGCCAAGTCGGTAGCTGACCGGAAGGCGTCGGGCGTCACAACGCCAAGCCGACGGTAATCACGGACTCCGAAGATGCGACCGAACCAAGACACGTCCAGGCAAGAAGGATCTCAACAATGACCCCGCCGACATGAACGAAAGCCGCCGCTAACCCAGCTCGGACACCGCCGTTCGAAACGGCGCGCGTCCTTGGACACCGGGCTATTCATCCGACTAACGCGTCGCGTAGCGCGCGAAAAGAACGAGGAAACGTGGAAGGTTTGACCCTAAAAGCCTGCCTGCTGCGGACATCTCCCGACGCTCCGCTGCAGTCGCCACTGGACCGCGCAATGGCTAAATGGCAGTTCCAGTGCCCCAGGTTCCTTTAGTCGCTTCCCGCTTATTGATAACTCCGACCCGGTGCTTTTCGTGATTGTTCGATCCCCGAGACATCTATCGTTATGTCGCCGGTAAGCTCCTTGGTGATCGCTTCGAGTGTCACGGAAAGCCCGGCCTCCACCTCGCTCGATTTGAGATCTCTCGCGGTCTCACGCGCGTAAATCACCATTCTTGCCAAGGCGACGAGTTCTGTTTCTCTATCGATATGTTGCAGTTCTGAGCATGCCATGCTTAAACCCCCAATTGATGCGGATAGCTTAGAACTGTTTTAGGGGCGGCGGCGTGACATCGGCGTGACACAACGCACGGCTGACGACGTCAGGCCATACGCCAGAGAGATGTTCGGCTGAATGCGAAGCTCGGTGGAGGGGAACATTCATCAGCCTGATGTAGGACATCGATCAGGGCTATTGCGTCCGCTCTCTTCTGATCAACGTAGTTGTCGTGAAGAATTTGGAGCAGTTCATCAGCACGCGCGGCGCTGATCCCCGGGTAGTTTGCAATGACCGATTTCCAGGTGCGAGCTTTGAAAAACAAGCAACGCGCGCTTTCCTCGAGCCACCGCGCTTCCTGGGTCGAGACAAGACCGTGGAGACGACACCATGCGACGGTTGCAGAAACGTTGACCATCGGAATAGTGATTGCAACATATCCCAGTTCCTCGGGCCCGTGCAGCAAAGCCACATCCGCATCGTCGACCAGGCTTTCGTCCGCGTAGGCCTTGTAGATCTTCCCGACACCGATCATGCCGAACGCGTGGCACTCCGCGGCCCGCAACGCGCCCATGCTCGCTGCTCCGAAGAGCGCTACGCCCTTCGTGAGTCCATAGAGAATTTCCTTGTGCCAGACGGGCGCGACATTCTCGAAGGCGCCATCAATCAATCCTATGGCGCGAGCACCGTCGTCGACCGCCTGACGCACGTCACCCTGCACCGCTGGCGGCTTTATGATGATACCTTCCGCAACGAAGCGCCTTGCATCCGGAAGGCTTGGGCCGACGAAGACCACTTTCATGACGCAAACGATGCTGCGATCGCCCTGTTGCCAAACCTTTGCCGTCGCTCCCCCTCTGGGTTTTCCAATTCAGGCACCAGTATCTTGACGACCGAGAAGGGCAATTCCCGCTGGCTCAATCGAATGGCGATTGCTTGCGTGATACCTGTCTGCTTTAGGCGCATCAAAATTCCTTCGAGATCCCGCGGGCCGGGTGCGGGCACATGGCGGGAAGGCTCGGCGTAAAACAGCCGTCGCAACCGCTCGGGCAATGGTTGCCTGTAGGTTTCATGAAACACGTCGTCCCGGGCGCCGCTGATGTAGGTAACGCGAGACTGAGCCGCCTCCGTCAGCGCTCGTATCGCAGCGCGTTCGGGAGAAGGATGGGCGCCGCAGCCAAATGTCACGTCCACATAACGGGCGGCGCTGGTTGCCAAGGCGGTTTTGGTCGCAAGAAATGCGGCGATGCATGGGATGCCGATATCGCTTGTGATGTCGAACAACCGCAGCGCGATGCCGGCATTCTCGATCCGCATGACGAGCGACTTGACGTTCTCGTCGTCAAAAGCGCTGGGATCCATGCACAGGGTGTGCTGCTTCGTTTCCGGACTTACCTGCCACAAGACGTGGGCGTCGCGTTCGATGCGCTCGAGAAGAGCGTGAGAAACTGCCTCGTCATAGGTGTTGCCCGATGCGAGGCCGTCGGAAGACTGCCAGTACCGGCAGTCCGACAGGGTTCGATCAAGCAGCACGGCCCCACTGGGAACGTGGACGCGGTCACCCGTCATTAGATCCACCCCTGCCGCAAACGCCGTGATCTCGGTATCACGCGGAAGGGGTTGGTTTCGGGCGAGGAGCGGAACGAGCAGGTCGACACGTTGTCCGGCATCACGAAGAGCTAGCGCAGACGTGTTCCTCGTAGACAGGAACGGGGCGCTCGCGACGGCTCGCTCGAGAGCCTCCATAACCGCGGATGTTCTCGCATCAGCGTCGGTCAGCCCTTTGCCTTGAGCAACGGCGATCGACCTGGCGTTGGGCATGTAGGCACACCAGACTGGTACGCCGATCTGATCAAGTCCGGTTTGGCGGCCTATACGGGTGATCCCAAACGTTTTTAGTAAGGGACGCACCCGCTCATAGGTCTCGTTTGGGGAGCATATGCGCTCCATGACGTCACGCAGTCATCAGCTTAGCCATCGAAGACGCCCGAAAAAGCCTGTTCAGAGGAGGAGACAGCGACGGCAAGATTGACGTCCTTGATAACTGTTCCGCCCGCATTTCTGAGACTGTTCGCGGCAGCGAGCGGGCCGGAAGCGGGTGACTGCATCGGCTGTACGGTTCCCGCGTCCAAGTCCGCCACATAAAGCTGATCGTCTCCGGGCAGCCCAATTACAACAACTCTTGCCATGTTCCCTCCTTAGGTTCCGGTACTTAAAAATCTAGAATCCAGCTTTGAGTAGACCCTCGCGGTAGAGGTCTTTCTGCCATTGCTCTTTTACAGGAAGCACGGACAGCCACTTGTCCAGGTCGAAATGCGGATTGAGCTCGTGGGCCTTGCGGCGATGCATGCGCGCCTTCGCAGCATCGCCGGCCATCGCATAACTTGCCGCAAGCAATCGCTGGGCTGATGAGGAATCGTCCATTTGATCGATATACCTGATCGCCTGTCGAAATTGGCCCAGGAAGTAACTGGCGCCCGCCGCTATCCAGAAGTAGTCGTCAGGGCAGATCGGATTCAACTGGATCGCCTTCTCGATTTTTGCCAGCCCGTCGGCGGGCCTAGAAGCGTGAACCAGCGCATCGGCATATCCGCAGACCGCGTCGGCAAGATGTGGGCTCAGCCCTTCCGCGCGGTCAAAGGCGTCGAGGCTTCCGTCAACATCACCGATATAGAGTCTCGACAACCCAAGCTCCCGATGCGCCGAAGCCAGCTCAGGCTCCAGCGCCACCGCTCTTCTCGCGGTCTCTTGCGCTTGGACAAGGAGTTCGGCTTCACCTCGTGCGGTCAACACCCATTCCCAGGCGTAGGTGCGGGACAGGCCGGCCAAGGCCGGTGCGAAATCGCTGCGCATCTTCAGGGTTTCTCTGAATGCGTTGCGCGCCCGACGGACATCTGGGAGCGTGAACTTGTTGAGATGCTGTATGCTTGCAAGATAGGATCGATAGACATCAGGGTAAGCGCGATAATCGGCGAGCATGATCTCCGTATGCTGAAGATGACTGCTGATCGCCGCCACGATCATTTGCGCAACTTGCTTTCGATGTGACGCAAGCGAGCTCGGCTTCAGGCGAAAGCGCTCCGCCCACAAGACACTGTCGGACGGAAGGAAGATCATCTGGATGAAGAGACCTTCGCCACTGATGTTCGTATCGATGACGTAGGAGATGGAGTGTCTCTCCAACTGGGCGATCTTATTTGCATCTTGGCGAATGCGGACGGCCGTATAGGGGGCCACGACCGCCACCGTTCTCAATGAGCACAGGCTAATCGTAATGTCTTCCAGCAAGGCGCGGGTTGGACAGGCGGAATTTTCTTCGGCCCCCTGTGGCGGAAGTAAAACCAGCCGGGGAAGTTCTGTCGGCACCGCCAGGAGCGTAGCTGCAGTCCCGGGGGGCAGGGCGAGCTCGGCGCCACCAGTGGATCGCGCAACGGCGCCGATTCGACTTGTCTGGCGATGTGCTTCAAGCAGCACCTCCCGAACAGCAACATCACCCGGATCATGCTCCAGGAGCTGTCTTGCGCTATCCTTGATGTCGACCCAATCGGACCGATTGGCGGCCAGCTCGCGCGCCTTGAAGAACATCTCCCGAAAACTCTTCCGCTGGGCCGACCTCTGCTTTTCGACCCATGATTTCAGCCCGACCGGCAAATTGGCTTCGTCCAGGAACTGCCGCGTCAGCAATTTCGACGCCGCAGCTAGTCGCGGCAGTGCTTCAAGGTCGCCGGAAAAAATGGAAAAGTCTGCTTCGATCGGTTCCGCGGATAGACGCGCCGTCGAGGCGGTGAATTCAAGTGGGACGAGCCAGCCCTCGGCGGCGCATTTGCGCACCCGCTCGATCATCTTGCGGAAGTTAGTCTTCGCGGCGTTTGGATCGGCGGTCCAAAGCAGCCTTGCGAGATAGTCGCGTGGGAGTTCGAATTCAGCGCTGGCCAACATATAAGTCAGAGCAAACACTGCCTTCTGCGGCAGTGGCACTGTTCCTCGTCCGTCCTCGGCAAGCTGGAGCCCTCCAAATGTCAAAAGCCGGAGCACAGAAACGATCCACTAACGCGCCACGCCCGAGTCGGCTTGGTGGTGTTCCGGCTCTGACGTGCGGCCTAGCGATGTGACGAGCTGAAGGATATTTTGGCGAAGCTTTGCGTCCGCCACCCTTTGAAACGCACGATTGAGCTCCAGTCCTTCACGGGTCGCCAGGAAGGCGGAAACTGCTTCTTCCTCCGGTAGAAACGGCTTGCGACCGCTCAGTGGTGAGCCGTCTGGCGCTTCGGCGAAGAAATAGCTGACAGGCACATTTAAGATAGTTGCAATCTGCTGAAGACGGCTTGCGCCGACACGATTGCTGCCTTTCTCGTATTTCTGGACCTGTTGAAAGGTAATTCCCAAACCGGCCGCAAGCTTCTCCTGAGACATCCTCAGCATCGTGCGTCTCAATCTGATCCTTGCGCCAACATGGATATCGATCGGATTCGGTTTCTTTTGGTCCATCACTTCAGCTCTCCGTCACGACTACACAGTGATATAAATCAAGGCTACATGCAACTATCGCTGGAGAATGCGCCGAATGGCAATTGCTTGAATATTTGCCGACATCCAAGCTTCCTGTTTGGTCCGCGCGCCACCCGTCCCTGGTTTGCGACAGCATGCCGAACGGGGCAGGACGATTGCCGAGCAACGGGAGCCTGAGGTTGAACTCCGGCGCTGACGGCGGGTCTTAACGTCGTCGAGGACTCTGGCCACACTGGGCTGTCGTTGCGCGAGCACCCACTCGGCTTTCTACGGCGCGATCTCACCCGTGGCGGATCGTGACCTGTTGCGAGGCAATGTCGCTCGCGATGGCCGCTGGCTCATGGCGGCGGGTTTGGCGCTTGTGCGTCGACGGCCGGCCTCGGCCAAGGGCGTCGTGTTCATAACATTGGAAGACGAGATCGGCATCGCCAATGTCGTTGTCTGGCCGAACCTCTTCGCACGGTCGAGGCGGATCGCTCGGGCATCGATGATCTCAATCAATGGTCGCATCCAGCGGGAAGGAGATGTCGTTTATCTCGTTGTCCAGCAAGTCTTCGAGCTATCCTGCTTTCGACCGACCGGGCTGACGAGATCGCCCATGGTCGCCGGGGAACCCTAGATTCACGGGAACGAACAGCGTAGGTAACGGCGAGGGATATCTACACCGCGGACTTGCACATCGACACGCTCAAGGTGAAGTCGACGAATTTTCACGAAAGAACCAACGCTGGTTTTTCCTGCGTGGCGGTAAGCTGTCACCTCCGCGATGAGGGCTACGAGCCGCATCACCCAAATAGACGCCTACCGCATGTGACGGGGCTGAGCGTGCCATCAATGAAACCCCTGGAGCGCATGTCTTAGTTTATAGACTCCTAATATAAAGAACTGTAGCCTCCCATGTTTTTGGAGGAAGTGAAAATGATCCTACGATTGGACGGCCAAGAGTCATCGCGGTACGGCATCGAAGCCGGACATTGCTCGGCAGCGACCAAGGCCGCCGTCAAATGTGCGCTAGAAGCAGCATCGGAATTAGATGCCTCGCGGATCACAGTTTCGATGCTTGGAAATTTCCTCATCCTTGAGGGATTCGTTCGATGCCATGGAGATGACGAGCTTGCGGTAAATGTGGCAGGCGCAATTGTCGGATCGACGCACGTTCATAATCGGCTGATCTGCCAAGGCTTCCCGAAGAGCTTGAGCTAGAGCCACTGGCAGCACCTTCTACAGCGTCCAGAGGTCCGCGCTTGAGGGGCTATACCATCGGCGTGACGCTGCAAGGCGGGGGCTGGTCGACTCGGCAGATTCCATCGCCAAGTTGCCGCCGAAGTCGGATACCAGTCCGAAACGGCCCTAAGCCGTGCTTTCCACCGTAGATTTGGCATCAGCCGCGTTACGCGATAATTATGAACAACGGGTTCTGTCGCAAACCGGCCGTCGATAGACTCTACCTTCGACTGTGGTTTATGTTCGGTTCGCGCAAGCGAACAGGAGTACGACGATATTCAAGCACATCCTTGTCGCAACAGACGGGTCTGATCTTGCGACGAATGCAGTGAAGCAGGCTTCCGAGCTAGCTCAAATACTCAAAGCAAAAATCACGATCGTAACCGTGAGTTCAATCCCCTCAATGTTCTTCGCACCAGACGTTTGGTCGCCCCTCATGTACGAAGACATCGCGAAGGGCAA
Organism: Rhizobium sp. SVR5-9E; assembly: GCF_056755095.1. Taxonomy (NCBI): domain Bacteria; kingdom Pseudomonadati; phylum Pseudomonadota; class Alphaproteobacteria; order Hyphomicrobiales; family Rhizobiaceae; genus Rhizobium; species Rhizobium sp. SVR5-9E. Next base: position 93,039 of record NZ_JBNDHS010000008.1, read on the forward strand.
TGCGGAGCAAAGCAAGAAGACACTCCAAGCGGCTGCGAAGCTATGCACGGGTGACGTCGATACGGTCGCGGTCGAGAGCGCGAGCCCTGCCGATGGTATCGCATGGATACCGTGGGATCAATCGACTCATCCTCGGGAGCCAAGCATCAAAGGTTTTGAGCCTCGCCAAGGGGACCGTCTTAATCGTCAAAGGATGAACACCGACGCGACGCCGCCCGTTCCGAACCGCTGGACGAAGAACAGGACTGCAGGCGCGCGCGCGAGGGTCCAGGGAGAGAGTTCCTCCTTCCCCGCGATTGTCGGCCTTCAGGACGAAGCTGACGTACTTTATTGTCACGACGATCGTCAGAGCCCAGACGATGAGTGATAGGAATCCCAGCAGGTTGTCACGATGCGAACCCGAACCGGCCGTCGCATGAGCGCTTCCCTGAAGGCGTAGAGGGGACTGGTGCCGATATCGCCATAGACCACACCTAGCGGCCGCGAGCACGAGCGAAGGAAGACCGCTACGAGTTTCATGCTCGAGTTCGGGGTCTTTCGTTCGCAGCCAATCTCGGCCGAACGACCGCTGAGACTGGATGGTTCTCAGTGCGCTGGAAAAACAAACTGAATGCAAAAGTGTCTCAGGCGTCCGATGAAACCTGCAGTCTCCCTGCAATAGTGCGCCACGATTCCTGCTAATCGCTTTCTTCTGGAACATTGACCGGGGCTGAAGGTTGGGCGCTGCCGCAAACAGGAGGAGAGGGACATGCGAAGGCTGCAGAAATTCGGAGCATTCGGTGCGATTTCGATCGCGGGCGGCGCGCTGTTGAGTGCTTAGCCTTCTCGGACCCTCTATCGCCCGACGTGACATATCGGCCATCGCGCCGCCGCGAAGGCAAGGAGAAGGTCGAGTATCCGACCCCGGAACTCGAGGCAGTCCTCGGCAAAACCATGGGCGTCCCGCTGTTTCAGGAGTCCGCGATGAAGGTGGCGATGGTCTGCGCCGGATTCACCGGTGGCGAGGCCGACCAGCTCCGCAAGTCGATGGCGACGTTCAAGTTCACGGGCGGGGTCAGCCGTTTCAAGGACAAGCTGGTCTCCGGCATGATCACAAATGGATACGCCGCCGAATTTGCCGAAAAGACGTTCTCTCAGCTTGAGGGATTCGGAAGCTACGGTTTTCCGGAGTCCCATGCGGCGTCATTTGCCTTGATTGCCTACGCGAGCAACTTCATCAAGTGCCATTATCCAGATGTCTTCTGTGCAGCCTTGCTGAACTCCCAGCCGAAGGGCTTCTACGCGCCCGCCCGGATCGTCGGCGACGCGCGCAAACACGGTGTCGAGGTCCGTCCGGTTTGCGTCAACCACTCGCGATGGGATTGTACCCTCGAGCCGATCGACCGCAGCGCGCGTCATGCTGTCCGGCTGGGTATGCGCATGGTGCGGGGTCTTGCCGCGGTCGACGCGGCTCGTATGGTCGCGGCCCGCATGGACGATCCATTCGCGAGCGTCGACGACATGTGGCGACGGTCAGCGGTCCCGGCGGCCTCACTGGTCGAGCTCGCGGAAGCCGACGCCTTCCTGCCGTCGCTCAAGCTCCAACGCCGTGACGCCCTTTGGGCCATCAAGGCGCTCCGCGACGAACCCCTGCCTCTCTTCGCCGCCGCGGCCCAGCGCGAGGCGAGGGCGGTGGCCGAGCAGCGGGAGCCGACGGTGACGCTCCGCCAGATGACGGAAGGCCACAACGTCGTCGAAGTCTACGGGCACACCGGGCTGACCCTCCGCGAGCACCCAATCGCCTTTCTTCGCAAGGACCTGAGCGAACGGCGGATCGTCACCTGTTTGGAGGCCATGAGCGCGCGCGACGGACGCTGGCTGATGACGGCTGGTCTCGTCCTCGTCCGGCAGAAGCCGGGCTCGGCAAAGGGGGTCATGTTCCTGACCATCGAAGACGAGACCGGTCCGGCCAACGTGGTCGTCTGGCCCAGTCGGTTCGAACGTCGTCGTCGCATCGTCCTAGGGTCTTCCATGATGGCGATCAACGGCCGCATTCAACGTGAGGGCGACGTCGTCCATCTCGTTGCCCAGCAACTCTTCGACCTTTTCGGAGATCTTTCCGGGCTGGCGGACCGCGACGCGGCCTTCAAGCTGGCAACTGGCCGTGGAGACGAGTTCGCCCATGGCTCGCCGGGAAGTGCGGACTCGCGAGACAAGGTGGCCGCCGCAAAGCCCAGGGACATCTTCATCCCGGATCTGCACATCGACACCCTCAAGGTGAAAGCGCGCAATTTCCATTGAGGCGACAACAAAGCCCGGAGGCCGATTTCTCCCAGGTCATTCGAAGGTTTTGGATTTTCTCGAAAACGAATGGCCGCTGCGCCACGGAGAACGGCATGAGCGAGCGGTGAAGGCCTGCTGCGGCGCCCTGAACGGGCTCATACAGGCCCTGGTCGCGCGCGACGCGTTCTTGGCTGCTTGCCTCAAAGCCGGCATGCCTACCGTCATTGCTCCGTTGAAACCGAAGCTCGCTCTCCATCCGGTGCGGCCAGCACGATTAGCCGGTACCTGACGGAACACGCCGGCGTCGCATCCGATGAGGCGAGGTTGACATAAGCGCGCGTGCTCTCGGACCTGCCTTTTGGAATACCGTCATGGAACTTCCGACCATCGGACGGCATTCCGTTATCGGAGTTGCTTCGGGGAAGACCATGGCCAGTGACAAACTATCGACCTATCGGTCGAAGCGCGACTTTCAAAAGACGGCGGAACCCAGCGGCGAAACGGGGATCGCCCGCAGCAATCGCCGTCGCTTCGTAGTCCAGAAGCACGATGCGACCCGCCTCCACTACGATCTGCGCCTCGAACTCGACGGCGTCTTCAAATCCTGGGCGGTGACGAAAGGGCCATCTCTCGATCCGCATGACAAGCGGCTGGCGGTTGAGGTTGAAGACCATCCTCTCGACTACGGCGACTTCGAAGGCACCATCCCGAAAGGACAGTATGGCGGCGGCACCGTGATGCTCTGGGATCGGGGGTACTGGGAGCCGGAGGGGAAGAAGAGCCCGGAGCAGGCGCTGGCAAAAGGCGATTTCAAGTTCACGCTGGAAGGCGAGCGGCTGCACGGCAGTTTCGTCCTGGTGCGCATGCGCAACGACCGCGAACGCGGCAAGCGGACGAACTGGCTGCTGATCAAGCACCATGATGAGTTTTCCGTCGAAGAAAACGGCGCAGCGGTCTTGGAGGACAACGACACCTCGGTTGCCTCGGGCCGACCCATGGATGTGATCGCCGCCGGCAAAGGCCGCAAGCCGAAGCCGTTCATGGTGCAAGGCGGCGACGTTCAGGCCGATGCCGTCTGGGACAGCAATCATGGGCTTGCCGCCGACGAGCGCAAGGAAGGTGCAACGGACGACCAGCTTCCGAAGAGCATGACGCCAGTCGATCTTCCGGACTTCATCGAACCCCAGCTCTGCCAGACGCTCGGGCGCCCGCCGGCCGGTAGCGGCTGGATCCACGAGATCAAGTTCGACGGCTACCGGATCCAGATGCGGGTGCTCGACGGCGACGCTACCCTCAAGACCCGCAAGGGCCTTGACTGGACCGCAAAGTATCCCGAGATCGCCGAGACCGCCTCCGCGCTGCCCGATGCCATTATCGACGGCGAGATCTGTGCGCTCGACGAGAATGGTGCCCCCGATTTTGCGGCTCTGCAGGCGGCCCTGTCGGAGGGCAAGACCAAAGACCTGGTCTACTTCGCTTTCGATCTTCTCTTTGAAGGTGGTGAGGACTTGAGGTCTCTACCGCTTGTCGATCGCAAGGCGCGGCTTCAGAGCCTTTTTTCCGAGGCCGGCAACGATCCGCGCATCCGCTTCGTCGAACACTTCGAGACTGGCGGCGACGCGGTTCTTCGGTCTGCCTGTAAACTGTCCCTGGAAGGCATTGTCTCCAAGCAGGCGGATGCACCGTATCAGTCCGGCCGCACGGAAACCTGGGCCAAATCGAAATGCCGCGCTGGCCACGAGGTGGTGATCGGTGCCTACGCCAGGACCAACGGCAAGTTCCGATCCCTTCTGGTTGGCGTCTATCGCGGCGACCACTTCGTCTATGTCGGCCGCGTTGGGACTGGTTACGGCGCGCAGAAAGTGGAGACGCTGCTCCCGAAGCTCAAGACACTGGAGGCCCCGAAGTCGCCCTTCACCGGGTTAGGTGCACCGAAGAAGGCAGCGGATGTCACCTGGCTGAAGCCCGAGCTCGTGGCGGAGATCGAATTCGCGGGCTGGACGGCCGACGGTCTCGTCCGTCAAGCCGCGTTCAAGGGCCTGCGGGAAGACAAGCCGGCCAAGGAGGTCGAGATCGAGCGGCCGGCCAACCCTTCGAAAGCAGAAGTGCCCGAACCAGCGCCGGCTGCACCGATGGCGAAGCTGGCTCGGCGCAAGGGCGGGAAGGCCGAGGTTATGGGCGTGCTGATTTCCAATCCGGACAAGCCGCTCTGGCCGGGTGCCAACGATGGCGAACCCATCACCAAGGAAGAGCTCGCGCGGTATTACGAGGCCGTGGGGTCCTGGTTGATCAATCACATCAAGGGCCGCCCGTGCTCCATCATAAGGACGCCGGATGGCATCGGAGGCGAGCAATTCTTCCAGCGCCACGCCATGCCCGGCACCTCGAACCTGCTCGAACTGGTCAAGGTTTTCGGCGACAAGAAGCCGTACCTGCAGATCGATCGCATCGAGGGTCTGGCGGCCATCGCGCAGATCGGCGGCGTGGAACTACACCCGTGGAACTGCGAGCCGAACACGCCTGAGGTGCCGGGCCGGCTGGTCTTCGACCTCGACCCTGGGCCGGACGTCCCGTTCTCCACAGTTGTTGCCGCCGCACGAGAGATGCGTGATCGCCTCGAGGAACTCGGCCTGATCAGTTTCTGCAAAACCACGGGCGGCAAGGGGCTTCACGTCGTCACACCGCTTGCGATCAACAAGCGCAAGCCGCTCTCGTGGGCTGGGGCGAAGGGCTTCGCGCACGACGTCTGCCAGCAGATGGCGCGCGACAACCCCGAGCTTTACCTGATCAAGATGACGAAGAGCCTCCGGAACAGGCGCATCTTCCTCGACTACCTGCGCAACGACCGCATGGCGACGGCGGTGGCGCCTCTGTCTCCGCGTGCCCGGCCGGGTGCCACGGTCTCGATGCCTCTGACGTGGGGCCAGGTCAAATCGGACCTCGACCCCAAACGCTTCACCATTCACACTGTGCCGGCGCTTTTATCGAAATCGTCCGCATGGGAAGACTATTGTGACGGACTACGGCCTTTGGAGCAGGCCATCAAACGTCTCGGCAAAGTCGTCAAGGCTGCGTAAGGTCATCGGGCCAGGCGTTGGGGCACGGATCGGCATTGAAGGAGGCAAAGTCTTCATTCCAGCGGAGGAGCGGAATGAGCCTTGGCCGAGACGGATCCGCCAGACATGAAGATTATGCCCCGCTTAGACCTATGCGGCTTCGCGATCAGCTCCTGTAGACAGAGGATAATCCGGCCGATCTTCTTTTAGCCACCGCAGCAGGATGTCCCGCCGGCCGTTGATGTCGCTCACGGTGTAGGTGACGATCTTCAGTTGAACTCCGGCGAGGTCGCGCGGTGTTCGGACAGGTGGGGCGCTCGACTGCCATTTCGTTGGCCATGGCGGGAAACCGGAAAAACCGCCATGTTCACCGTCCCTGTCGCGTCCGGTTGACACGACCCGCGCTCGAGACAGGGAACCGCCATCCGCTTGAAAAGTTCCAGAACCTTTCCTTGAGCTAGCTCGTCAGGACGAGTAAGCGGACAAAGCGAAGAGCCGTCGGCTCCCGTTGCAATGAAAGGAGAAGTCTCCCACTGAGGAATTCAGAACAGAGAGGTCATCCATCCAGGCCGACAGCCGCATGACTTAATCAACATGGTCCACCTAAATCTCAAGTTCTTTGAAGAGTGGTTGCGGGGGTCAGGTCGCCAGTAGCGCTTGGCTGGATGCGCTGGTAGGAGAGGCAATGCGCAATCCACCGAATTAGCGAGTCGAGTGGGCGATGTTCCAGTTCTGCCAAGGCACACCAGTGGCTTATGAGGTACGACCAAGATTCGGCCGCGGGCTTCCGGTGCTCAGGATCACTCGGCGATTACTCGTTCGGCCCATTCCACATATTCTTCCAGCCGCTCCAACGCTCTGTCAGCATCTCCTCTGGTCTTGGCTCGAGACCCGTATTGAACTTCATCCTTTTGTTCCAGAAGCGATGCAAGGTTTCTCGCTTGGCCTTCGAGTAGTCGGTTTCCTAAAGCCCCCCGAAGCAACTTCAATACCGCTTGGTGATCGCCTTTGTTGGTCTCGCCGATGTACCTGGCGGTGATGACGTCGGTGAATGCAATGGCGCAATTGATGATCGTTGACATGGACGGATTGCCTATGTCGCCCGGGTCCGCCATGGCGTTGCTATTTCTCGCATCCTTCAAGAAGCCTCTGGCGAGCACGAGCCTTCCCCTGACGAACGTTTCGTCGCGCCTTTTACTCGGCCCTTTTCTGACCATCCTGGCTCCCTCTCAACAATTCTTGTGCCACGTCTTCCGGATGTTTCCCTAACAAAACAACCGCATCTGCGAGGCAACTTTTCCACCACGGATCGTCATCACGAGCCATTCTCTCTACGTCGTTGAAATCGAGTCCGACAACATTCGGCAGGAAGAAAAGACGCTCGCCTGCCTCGCGGAGATGTTCGCGAGCCGCCTCGACGATCTCTGCCAGATCGTCCGGTCTTGCGATCAGACCGACGTCAACGTCGCTGCCGGCGTGATCCTCTCGACGGGCGACGCTTCCGTAAAGCCACATGCTGGCAATACGACCGTTCAGCTTTTTGCCGCCGGCCTTTATTTCTTCGAAGATGTTATGAAGCCTTTCGCTTTCTGCCCTGAAGAGCTCGCCGATCGAATCGGCCAACGGATGCCCCCAGTTGATTCGGAAGAGGCGCGACCTGTCCGTTCCTTCCTCGATTACCAAACCATATTGCCGTAGACTATTCAGTGCATTCCAGGTGCTATTCCTGACCAGTCCGGTTCTCTCGGTAAGATGCGTGGCCGAAACATATCCTCCATGCAGGCAGAGCTCCCTCAGGAGACGTATATTCGACTCTGCCCCCAAGACGGAGTTCAGCGGGTATCGGATTGAACTATCTGGAGTCGGACGCGCCATTGGAGACACCGTGCATATATTCAGCTTGACTATCATATATCAGAACGTAAGATCAAATAAAAGGACAAAACGTCAGTTATATAAACGACCACCCGCGACTAGGTTGGAAACCGATCGGCTCCCTCAAGGTCCTCAGGTCATGCGGATACAACAATGCCGTACCATCCGCTCGCCGCCCCGGCGAGATCCCGTTGCATCGCGTAACTTCGATGCGATTTTACCCCTACGGCACCAAGGCAAGGGCGAGGCTCACGGGCATCTCGTGCCTACGGCTCTTCTCGCGTTCCGCACCCCGCGCGAAAGCCTGATGGCGCGCTGAGATGTTCCGCCCGATGCAGATCCGAACCGTCACCTGCGAACCAGGCGAGCCATGTCGAAGACAGCTGCATTGTCCTGGACCTCCCGAAGCCCCTTGTAAGACGCGTGGCGGAGATTGCCGTCGTCCGTCCAACCACGGAACTCGATCTCGGCAATCAGGGTCGGCTGGACGAAGACAAGGCGCTTGCCCTTCACGGGGACCACCGGCCGGCTCGTCTTCAACCGGTCGAGCGCGCTCTTCAGGTACTCGGCGTCCTTTGCACTGAAACCCGTCCCGACTGATCCGACGTAGATCCAGTCATAGCCTTGGCTGCCGGCGAGCAGCAGACTGCCGATGCCGCCGCGGGCAGATGCCGACTGCTCGTAGCCGACGATCATAAAGCTCTCCGACTGGACACACTTAATCTTCAGCCAATCACCGGTGCGGCCACTGCGATAAGGCCGGTCGCGATGCTTGGCGATGATGCCTTCCAGACCACGGTGGCAGGCGTGTTCGAGAAGCGTTTTTGCGTCGAACTGCAGCTCTTCGGAAAGCCGGATGGCACCGGACCCTGGCTCCGGAATCAGATCCTCAAGCAGGTGGCGCCGAACCGAAAGGTCGGTGCCGGTCAGGTCGTGCCCGTCGAGATAGAGCAGATCGAAAGCGTATAGCATGGATTCGGCCGAAACCCGCTTCCCGCCTCGACCTCCTAGCGACCGCTGCAACGCGCCGAAATCTGATCGCCCGTGCCCGTCCAGGACCACGGCTTCCCCATCCAGTATGGCGGTCGTTACGCCCAACTGAGTTGCAGCCGCGGCCACCGCGGGGAAGCGGGCAGTCCAGTCGTGACCACCGCGGGTTATGATGCGAATAGCTTTCTGCTCGACGTGGATGGCAAGGCGATATCCGTCCCACTTCACTTCGTAGAGCCAATCAGGCCCAAGAGGCACGGTGGGCTTCAGCAGCGCGAGGCAAGGCTCGACTCTCAATGGCATGGGATCGAAGGGGAGGCTTGGCTGATCAGGATCGCGCTTGCGAATCGGCCGCGACTGCAGCGTTGACCCAGATTCGTCGAGCAGGGGCAAAGAGGGGCGGCGCGGGCGCATCATGATGGATGCTAGTGCCTCCCGGATCGTTTTTCGACTTCGACCGACTTGCGCAGCGCATCCATGATATTGATGACGTTGCTTAGAGCTGGTTCCATCTTTTCCTTCCCCTTGGGCTTCGCCTTGGCCGGCTTCTTCATCTGCTTTTTCTTCGCCTCGATGATGTCGAGCAGCTTATCCTGAACCGGGTCGGAAACCATTGTCGGGTTCCAGTGCTGCGTCTGCTTCCTGATCAGCTGCTGGACCAGCGGCATCATCTCGCGGTCGGCCGGTTCGTCATCCACTTTGTCGAAATAGGCGCCCTCGTCGCGGATCTCGTCACCATAGCGCAGTGTCCAAACCACGATACCCTTGCCGCGCGGCTCCAGCATGACGGCTCGCTCGCGCCTAGAGATCACCAGCCGCGAAATGCCGACCATCTCCTCGGCGGCCATCGCGTCGCGGATCACCGAGAAGGCTTCTTGGCCGACCGGGTCGTCAGGCGACAGATAATACGGGGTGTCGAGCCAGATCCACTCGACGGTCCCGCGCGGCGCGAAGACCTCAATGTCGATCGTCTTGGTGCTGTCGAGCGCCACGTTCTCGAGTTCCTCGTCCTCGAGGAGGACGTACTCATTCTCGCCGCGCTGGTATCCTTTCACTTCGTCCTCGTTTTCGACCTCCTTGCCGGTGACTGAATCCACGTAGTGGCTGACGACGCGATTCTGGGTTTCCCGGTTCAAGGTGTGGAAGCGGACCTTCTCGTTTTCGGTGGTCGCCGGCATCATCTGCACGGGGCAGGTAACGAGTGATAGCTTGAGGTATCCTTTCCAGTACGGACGGAGCGCCATGGGGGACCTCCGCTCAGCCGGCACGGCGCCGCTTGGCGCCGCTGGAGCTGCGAGAATTCGGCCCTGCGGACGGGCTTGCTGCCTTCTGCCGGTCCGCGCCCGCATTGACGTTACCGGCCGCGCGTTTGGTCCTGGCGGGTCCCGACATGCCCGCGCTCTCCCGCAAAGCCTGTAGGAGATCGTTCGGCTTCGACGCCGACGGCGCCCTCTTCTTCGGCAGTGTCCGGCCCTCGATCTTTGCTTTCACCAGTTCGGCCACGGCCGCCTCGTAACGGTCGTCGAACGTACTGGGATCGAATCCACCCTTCTTGGTGTTGATGATGTGCTTGGCAAGTTCCAGCATCTCGCCTCCGATCTGCAGGTCCGGGATTTCATCAAACGCCTCCTCGGACGAACGGACCTCGTAGTCGTAGTTCAACGTGGAGCCGACCAGGCCCTTGCCGTGGGGACGGATGAGGACGGTGCGCAGCCGCCGGAACAGAACGGTCCGGGCAATCGCCGCCACCTTGGCTTTGTTCATGCCGTCGCGCAGCAGCTTGAAGGCGTCTCCGCCCATCTTGTCCGGCGCGATGTAGTACGGTTTGTCGAAGTAGACATCGTCGACTTCGACGCAGGGAATGAAAGCGTCGATCCTCAGCGTCTTGTCACTGTCGGGAATGGCTGCGGCGACCTCTTCGGGCTCGAGGACGACATATCGTCCATCCTCGATTTCGAACCCCTTGACCTGGCCTTCGCGGTCGACCGGATCTCCGGTCTCGCTGTCGACGAACTCGCGGCGGACCCGGTTCCCGGTCTTTCGGTTCAAGGTATTGAAGGCGATCCGTTCCGAGGATGATGCGGCCGTATAAAGTGCGATTGGAAACGCGACCTCACCAAACTTGACATAGCCTTTCCAATTCGCTCGGGGCGCAACCATCGACGCGGACTCCTGACGCAACCAACGCGAGTCAACCGAATCACTCGCCTGATTGTTCCGAGTCGAATCGGATCTGCCCGCGGGGCCAGGTGCGTAGGCCCCAAACGAAACGTGACCCGATGACTGGCGAGGGATCGCGCGTGCAGCGGACGCATGAACACGTCGGGGGATCTCTCGGCGCCACAGGTGAGCCTTCGCTATTCGATTGATCTTCAGGAGAACGAAGGTTGCGCAGAACTTCACGAAGAGCTTGCCCTTGAGGGTTTTGGAAAAACGGTGACCGCGCGGTACCAGATGTGTGCGCGTCATCGCTGGTATTGGGTTTGGAACACTGCCGCGCGGCCAAGCTTCCAACTTAGTGAGTCGACCGGTGTTCCCGTACGCCAGCGGACAGAGAGACCCGCAGGCGGGTGCGGGCCGGGTGGCCTAGCGTCGATAGCCGGACGCGCTCGCAGGGTGAGCCGAAGACATCCGCCAAATCAACGAGCCGAACGGCTGATCGTTGCGCTCCGCAACTCTTCGATAACAAAAAGAGCCCCGCAAAGGCAGGTAGGATATGGAGACCGCCCGGCTCCGGATGAGAGCCCATCATCATAGGCTGAGGTAAGGAAGTCTACCGCGTGGCCACCTTGATTAACGATCAGGATAGCGAGCGTTCCAGATCGCTAGCGTACGGTCCAAAGAATCCTGACCGAAGCACGGTAATGAGCAGCGGAACCAGCAGTCATCTCTTGCGCGCGAAATTGCCATTAGCAGCCTGGCAGACGCGCGGCGCGGCCGCGACATACATCACATACCCGTCAGCGGCATCTGCGAGCGCTATCGACGCCTCGTTTTCGCGCCAGCCCGCTTCTACCGCAGCCAGGATGATTTCTTTCGTCAACTGATCGAAGACTCGCTGACAGTCTCCGATCCGCTGAACATTGTCCACCTCATAGCTTGGCGTCTTCATTTTGGTGGCCCTTCGTCAGTGAAAGGTAACGGGTAGCGTCTGCGGAAGTCCCTGGATCGCATAGCGATCAAGGCGTAGCGCTAAGAAAGTGGCTCTTTTTTTACCAGGTGGCTTGCCGAAATGCCGTTCGAGCTGAACAGCCAGGTCGGCGGGATCGGTCATGCCCTCTTGGAACAGCCGGATAAGAAGCTTGGCGGCGACGTTGAAGGGACGGGGCTGATCAAAGAAAATATCTTCTGTGTAGCCGGCATCACTCAGCACCCGTTGCAGCAAGCTGAAGTTCTGGCTGGTCAGGTCTTTGGTGGGTATTGCGGAAGACATAAAGTCCTCTTTTCGGTCGGTGGCCCTTAAACAGCAGCGCCCGTGATGATTGCTGCTGGAGGCGGCACCATGCGCCGAATGGAAGGGCGACGCAAACTTATTATTTAGAATTAGCTAATTCGCCTTCGGAAGAGATCGTGCCCTGACAGGACCTCGCGGCAGGACGTCCGCGACAAGCGGCGTTGCATTGGCGCGAAGTCCAACCTTCTGCGATCGCGCACTTCGAGTATAATCGAGTAGGCTTCTGTGAGGCATCGAGGGCGCGGTGGCTCAGCCGTTGGCGTCAAGGCGCGGAACGGTTAAAGGGACATTTCTGAGTGTTCACCAGAGAACGTCAGTTTGAAACGTCCCGCGTATCGAGGACTGCGCAACGAACGCTTCCGGTCAACTGCGTCGTGTCGCCGGACATCGCTAGCCCAAAGACATAGATCAGTGCGGCGAGGACGACCACCAAGGCAAGCACCGATCCATTCCAGAAGATAGAAAAGGAAGATGTGTGGTTTCTCTCGGCCATGGCACAATTCCGTTATGTCTTTAGGGTCCAACGCGGTTTTCCATCAAGCGTGCGGCCACCTCATTGCCTAGAATAAGTCTGTTCTGGCCCTCTTGTAGTGGCGTCGGTATATATGATTAACGGCGCGGACCGCTTGAGAGACATCTGCTCTCGCCTATGGGAGGAGCGGAAAAATGCCCGACCCAACCGCAACACCCAGTACCTTTATCGCAGCGATGGATGGAGAAACGGCTTGGGCCTTTCTGAATGCATCCGAGTGGATCGATCAAAAGTCAACGAACAGCTACAGGTCCCAACTGCCTAATTGACTACGTCTATTTCCCGGGATTGGTCGTGTGTTCGATCGTCATGCATGCCCGGCCGGTTAGAGATTGAAACCGGTGTTGTCGGTAAGGAGGGGATGATCGGAACGAAAGCACTTGCCGGCATCAAACACTCTCCATTCGAAGTCGTTCAGATTGCCGGAGCGCTCGACGTCTGCCGTTGCGACACATGCAGTCCTTGAATGAAAAGCGGCCGGCTCTTCGCGCTCGGCGCGCAGCCGCAAGCTGTTTGCGTCGCGGAGTTCTCTTCATCTGTTATAGACTGGACCTGATCGTTGGCTGGTCCCGGCCCGCAGCCTTTGAGACGACTGTCCCTGCGGATAACGTCGCTACGTCAAATCACTTCAGTCCCTTGGCTTCGAGCGGGCCTCCGGGTCGCGCTGGTGCACCGCCTTCGTTCTCCCATGACGCCAGCGCTTCCGAGTCTGCGTTTTGCCGGCGCCAGATCGAGGGGGGATACTTCTCCGAAGAAATGGTACCCGCTTCGATGCGTCGAATAATCACGACTTCCTCCTGATAATCAGCGCCTTCGGCGGCTTGCATGTCGGACGTAGCATAGTTTGCCCGCTTGAGAACACGCTGCAGCGCCGAGCGTTGTTCCCGTGGAGCATTCGCTTCACTAGGTGAACGAAAAGTCACCATAGCCAGCCCTCCACAATCAGGAACAGGATGAAGATGACGCTGAAAACGACCAACATTCTGGCTGCCGTGTCGTGATAAAAGCGAGGATGATTGAATATGGAAGACACGACGTCCTCCTTTGCTGGGGGCGAAGGGTCTGAACCTTTTTGCGCAGCGCCCGCGTCAAATGCTGTCGACAAAAAGGGTACGCCCCGAATGGGTTTTAAAGAAGGCACCCGCCGCAATACTTTAAGCTTGTCGCCTGGAGAAAATCAGAAAACCGGCCGATGCGAAAGCTCCTGAGCCGTTACGCGCAAACGCTGTTCGTGCAAACGGCCTACACCGCCCTTGCAAACGCCACTCACCGCGTCGACGAACGGCTGGCTCGATCGCTTTTGATGGTTCACGACCGTAGCGCCGGTGATCGGCTATCCGTTACGAACGATTTCTTGGCTGGACTGCTCAATGTGAGACGTCCAAGCGTGACGACAGCCCTCCATATTCTTGAGGGCCATCGCTTTATTGTAGCCGAGAGGGGTCAGGTGACCATACGCAACCGTCAGGCTTTGGAGGCATTCGCCGGCGATGCCTATGGTGTTCCCGAACGCGAGTTCACCCGGCTCATTGGGACCATGCGCTAGAAACCTGCAGATATTGAACGGCTCGCAAAATGAATGGTGATATCTTGGCTATCGAATGTCATATTCAGTTCACAACTGGCCTTGGGAACGATCTTCTCGGATAACAGTTCTCAGGGGCAGAGGAGAACAATTATGGCCAAAAACAAAATCCGGCGGCTACAAAATTCCGAGATCTGTTCGTAAGTCGCCGATGATCAAGGCTTTGCTTGCGAGCGACATTGGTCGCAACGTTCTTGCGAACGCCGTTACTGCTGGGGCCGCCGCTGCGGCCGCGGTGCTCATTGGCGACCGCGACGAAATCGCAGATGCGGCGACGACGGGAACCCGCAAAGGCGCACGCGCGATTGGGATCGCCGGCGAGGCCATTTCTCGTGCGACTGAGGCGGCGGTGTCAGCTGTCAAAGACAGCGCGCGTGATGCTTTGCCAAAGAAGATGCGGGCCAAAACAGAACAAGCGCAAGGACGCGAAGGACCGCCCTCTCCAAGCCGGCGTGGTTCACTAGTACCTTCGATAGCCGCAGCGCCGGCCGAACGACTCCAGCCATTACTGGTCCATAAAGAAGGCCCTTGGTACGAGAGCATCGTTAGCCGTTATGGCCAGACACCTATCGAGCGTATCATGATCGCTGCCTGTCTCAAGGCAGCCGGCAGATTGGTCCGCAGGCACCCGTTTATTGCCGCCGAGGTTTTGGTCTCAGGGGCAAGTGAAGGTGGAAAGGTTACGATCAGGGAGTTGCGAAATCTTCTGCAACGAAAGCGTGAGCGGTGGAGCTATGTATTCGGGCCGCCTTCAACGGATGCCCATGGCAAGGATAACGGATAGCATTTCGTTTCCACACCGCAACCCCTTCGCGGTACGATATCCCAGACGTCAATGTGGCCTCCTCAAGCAATCTCTGTGGATTGGAGTACGGCGAAACGCCGAAATCCAAGCCTATCTCAGCTATGCCGACGCCCCGGTTCAATCCCGTCTCGCAAGCGTCCCGATCCTTCAACAACCCAACCATTCGATCCAATGCCGGAGCGCGCCGAGCCATGCCTTGCGCTTCTCAAGCGGAGGATGCCCAAAGGCCCCCGATCGGATCTACGAGATCAAGCTCGACGGTTAGCGCTTGGCGTTGCATCGAATCGCAGGGCGTGCGCATTCTTACTTGCGGCGGCCATAATGACAGGACTCGGCCAACGAAGCCCCACAGCCATTGGACCCAACAAGTAGTCACGGCTGCCGCAGCGCCAGCGGGCATCAGGAAATCTGGCAGCTAATGACGTAGCAACGCTGCTCGAAGCGACGTTGGTCAAGTAAAGGCAGCGGGTCAGGCGCTTTCGGAGTTGGGGGAGAGCGCATTAACCGTGGCGCTTCGGTGGCTATAGTGGATTACTGGGAGGAGCAGCAGCGCGCGCAAGGCGCCGCCTTCCTTTATGGCTATTGACCATGTGCATGCGGCTTGGCGTATCCATATGTCCGCATGTAGCTGCCAATGCGGCGATCAAAGCTTCCCCTTTCTCTCCGGCACTAAGCTTCAGCAATTCATTGATCTCGGCCTCCATACGATCACCGGTTGCCCTAAAGGAAGATGAGCCGACGTTGAGGAAATGCCGTTCAGGCCGCCGGGTGATAGCATCGAATTCCGAAACCCAGCTCGGTACTCAAATTTCTTACGCGACCAGCCAAGTTCAGCTCCTATAGGGACTGCCGCTCAGCGGCCGGTAGCGACAACGGCGAATGGATCGGATGAGTAATCGGCCGAAAGCATGGGGAAAAAACGGTGGAACATTCCTCCGGCAAGCCGGTTAGGTGACGTCTGATTAGGGAGGACGTCCAATGTATCACCACGTGAAGAAGCTCATGTACACCGTTCGGGTTGACGAGCCTGATCCTAAGTTCGGCAACATGTTGCTTGAGCAATTCGGTGGCGCCAACGGCGAACTCGCGGCGGCCATGCAATACTCGATTCAGGGCCTGAACTGCGAGGACCCTGGACGCAAGGACCTCCTGATGGATATCGGGACAGAAGAGCTCAGTCACCTTGAGATTGTGGGCACCTTAGCAAGGATGCACCTGAGACCGTTGAAGTCGGTCAGAGAGGAGGCGGAAGCGGACCCGCTGATCGCCATTGCCGGCGGCGGCGGCGTAAATCTGTTCAATTCCATGGGAAATCCGTGGACGGCAGATTACCTCAAGATTACGGGTGAATTGGATGTGGATCTAAGAAGCAATATTGCTGCTGAAGCGCGCGCCAAGATCGTTTACGAGCGCTTGATCAATTTTTGCCGTGATCCCGGCACCAAGGATGCGCTGCAGTTCCTGATGACCCGAGAAATCACGCACATGCGTGCCTTTTCACTGGCTCTGGAAAGCATGGGCAAGCCATCTCTGAGCATTGGCAGTATTGCGCCGACCCCAGGCTTGGTTGATCAATTCTTCAATGATTCCACGGGTCAAGGTGATCTCGGTGAAGTCGATTCACGTGGTCCATGGAATGAAGGAGAATCTTGGGAGTTTGTAGAGGCGCCGGCCTTTAAAGATCTCAGGGGAGCGGAGAACACAGGACCAGCCATCCGCGCCCAGAGTGCCCCTTCGGAAGGACTAGAGGCGGTTCAAGGTCTGCTTGTTGACGAGCTCCGCGACCTGCTGCATGCCGAAAAGCAGCTATTAAAGGCGTTGCCGAAGATGCAGAAAGCTGCTCACTCGAGGCAACTCCAAACGCTGTTGCAGCACCATTTCAACGAGACAGAAGAGCAGGTGGAACGCCTAAACGAAAGTCTCCGCATTCTTGGTTCAGCAGCTCACGCCAAGCCCTGCAAGGGTATGGCGGGCTTGATAGAGGAAGGCGAGGAAGTGATTGCGGAAGGCAAGAAAAAGGAGGACGCTGCCGCAGATCTGGCCTTGATCGGAGCAGCATTGCGGGTTGAGCACTACGAAATCGCCGCCTACACCAATGCTCGCAATTTGGCACTGCAGCTTGAGCAGCCGGTGATAGCCCGGTTATTGACCCTGTCGCTGGGCGAGGAGCAGAATGCAGGACAGTTGCTGGACCAGGTTGCTCAGCCTTTAATGTCGGCGGCAAGAATGCCTCGCAACGTCATCTTGGATAAATAAAAGAGGTGGCTTCCATCGTTTCAAGCGCATCGGCGGATTCTCCGGGACGAAAACCCTACGAAAACCGACCGTGGCATCTGGCCACGGCCACACGTGCCTCTTGCAGGTAACCGACCACCGCGCTCATCAGGACAGAAGAGTTTAACACTGATAAGCCCCTTAATGCTGGAGGATCTCGGGCCGTCCTCGTGATAACAGAGCACTACAGTCCACGGCGCCGAGCCGGCAAGGCAGATAAGCGACCAGGATCCTGGGGAGAGGTTATCGGGGCCGCGGGCTTACCCGGGGTCGGAACGGCGCAGAGACGCTGATGCGGGCGGTAAGGTACCCACGTGATCCAAAAGACCCAAATGATCAAGATTCAGCTAGGTTCCGGTTCAGACGCGTGGGAGAAAGAACTTTGACCCGTTCTATCCAGACTTAATCCGATCGAAGCTGCTATTCGATCGGTTCGCGCGCAAGCTTCAGGGTGTCACTGCGCTCGTTGGCTGCTCACGACGGCGGATTAAGCCCTGGTCGCGCTTTTCGGCGGCGCTTCGGTGCGTGAGGCGACGCCCCTCCCGACAGCAGGCATCCCCGCCTCAAGGCAAGCCGCAATAAAGGCTTCGCGCGCCACTTCTGCGGGAACTGCCCGGCTGATCGCTCCACGGCATTTGTCGATTGCTCGATCATATCGCTCGCCATGACGCAAAGGCCATTCATTTTCGAGAAAATCCAGGGCGTCGAAGGCGCTATGAAATGTGCGTTCAAGTCCGCATTGCAGGTGGACTGCGACTGGAACTCGCCAAGGGACGTCATTGATAAACATGATCACTCCTCCTTTCGCGATATACCAATGCACGAAGATCCATGAGATCGCGGCCCTTTCGGAATCGGCAAGAAACGGGCGGAGCAACAAACTGCCGCGATCCCAAACCTCAAACAGTTACAGGTTGCGAATGTTCCGGTCTGGTATAGTACCGCACGCTTCCTAGCGACGACGCCGGGCGATTGCTCCAAACACGACTATCATCATTAGCAGCAGCCACGTTTCCCAGACTCACGGAGTTCTTCGTGACGTTCGGCTTCAAGTGCGGATTTCCTCCTCTGCCGTTGCTGTGCGAGAGGTGCTGGTAACCGATGTTCTGCCCCTACGTTGTCCTGTCCGCCTTGTTCTGTGACCCGGCATTCCATGGACGAGCGAAGGGAAGTTTCTTGGACGCTGCCGAATCATCCTTGCGAAGGATGAGGCGATACAACAGGCCACCGAGAGTGCAGACACGGAGATTGCTCCGGCTATTGCAATCTCCTCACATCACGGCACAGAGGGCGCAGGATCAATCACCGAACAAGCAACCCAAGCACTGCTGCGTTTGCCAGATCGATGAAGAATGCGGAGACGAGCGGCAGGATGATGAACGCGATGGTCGCTGCTCCGTGGATTTTAGTGACCGCCGTCATGTTGGCTATTGCCGTGGGGGTAGCTCCTAGCGAAATCCCGCAAAAGCCGGCGGAAATGACCGCCGCATTGTAGTTGCGCCCCATGGCCGGGAACACGACCAAGAGAAGGAACCACGATGAGACTTGAGAACAGGGTGGCAGTCGCTACGGGCACGGCTGTCCCCAAAGGCTTGAGCAAGACAATCCGACGATCGAATTCTGCCGTTTCCAAAGTCCACGCGAACCGGAGAACCGCCCGTGGCCAATCAGCATCATGTTTCTAACCCTCCCTGGAGTTGGGCTATACCCGCGTTCGGTGCTGGCCTACTGGTAGCGAAGCTCGTCGGCGTCGTTCAGCCTGACGCAGTCGCGTTCCTCGCGCTCGCCGCAGTGCTGCTCTTTGGAACGGTTTTTGCGGCCGTCCATCATGCCGAACTATTGGCGGTCAAACTCGGCGAGCCATTCGGCTCAATCTTGCTTGCCGTCGCGGTCACCATCATTGATGGTGGCTCTGATCGTGTCGATCATGCTCTCGGATGTTGAGGGTGGTGACGTGGTCGCTCGCGATACCGTGTTCGCGGCATTGATGATCGTGCTCAATGGAATTGTCGGCCTCTGTCTGGTCTTGGGCGGACGGCGGCATTTCCAGCAGACGTTTCAATTGAAGGGAGCCTCGTCGGCGTTGGCAGTGCTGGGCACTCTGGCAGTGCTTGCGCTGATCTTGCCAAATTACACCTTTATCGCAGGTCCCTCCTACTCGAACACACAGCTCATCGTCATCGGTGCCGCATCGTTTTGCCTGTGGACCGCCTTCATCTTCGTGCAAATTTTAGGCCCGTGACGTCGGAGTAGCCGGCCTTTTCGATCCGTTCCTTGGCCTGGCTTTCGGTAAAACTGTTGGCGCCTTCTAATGGAGCGGTAGGATTTGTGCTGTCGGGCGTCGCGACTGCCGGCGTGTTGCCCTCCAACGTCGGAGGCTTCGCGGTTTGCGCATGGGTAGCCAGAGCTGACGCGCCGAGTAGGGCGGCAGCCAAAATTATCATCTTCATGGGTGGTTTCCTCTCTTGCAGGATCGCACTGGCGATCCGTGACGTGAAACCGTGTGGATCGCTATTTGTTCCACGGCGAAACAACGGAACAAGAGGCGGGACTGCGGGTTTGCTTCCCGCTAAACAATGGAGGGGAGATACAATGGTAACGTGGTAGGCAAGGAGTCTGACCGCAAAGGGTCTGGTGGAGGACCTCATCCTCTCGAGCAGGCGATCGCAGCATACGATTCCTGCGTCGCACGCCTGGACGGCACGGCGCTAAGCGCCCAGATCGCAGCGTTCAAGCACATCACCTCTAGCATCTCCAACTTCTGAGGGATGGCGCGCGAACGCCGCGTCGAAGACGTTGGAGGCCATCAGGAAGGAGCCACCTATGCCAACATCGTTTTCCACCCGTTCCGTCAGCGTCTCCAGGCGCCTGGATCGGAACATCGAGGCCCTCCTAAGGCGGCGGCAGGAGGAGGCGAGACATGCTTCTCTTCAGGAGCGCGCCGCAGCTGAGATCACCCGCTTCGCAGGGTCGATGACTTTCGTCTACATCCACGCGATCGTCTTCGGCGCCTGGATTTTAGTCAACGTCGGGCTGCTGCCGGTCCTGCCAGCATTCGACCCATCCCTCGTGATCCTCGCGATGGTAGCATCCGTCGAGGCGATTTTCATCTCGACCTTTGTCATGATCAGCCAGAATCGGATGGCGGAGACAGACGACAAGCGCGCCGACTTGAATCTGCAGATCTCGCTGCTTGCGGAGCACGAGGCAACCCAGCTCCTTACGATCGTTTCCGCCATCGCCGAAAAGCTCGACGTCGATCTGGACCAGAAGGAGGAGATTGCGGAACTTCAGGAGGACGTGACGCCGGAGCAGGTGCTGGACACCATGGAGAAGATCTCGGCGAGCCCGTCGAAAGCTAGAGACGCGCGATCCCGGTCTATCTGACGACGATCTGTTTCTGCCCGAGCGTTGTTCCGGCGCCGCGCTACTCTACTTCAAACCCTATCGTACTTTGCTCAAGCCGATGGCGTCGCCGCAACCGGGGACGATGAGATTGGAGGGACCCGGCGCATTTTGCCAGACGACGTAACCCGCTAAGCAACGAATTGACCTTCCATGGCGTATGTCGCGAAGAAGCTAGCGCAGGGCGATAAGAGCACCTTCTACCGTGAACCCGCAAGTCAGCTTCGCGCTCTCTTGGAAGAAGTCGGCGTGACCCGGCCGGCCAGTCAACCGTCAAGGCGGGCTGATCTCCAGCTTTGCAACGAACTGGGACGAGTCCACCTCCCTTTACACAACCCAAGGCGCGAGACGGCGTAGGGCCGCCGTCCCGACGAGGTAGGATTGGCGTCTTCACTGCTAATCCCGGGGGGCCTTATGTGATTGGCTTTGCGAGATGTCATTCTGAGACCGTGTCTGACGATCGCCTCGCGTGTCTTCGACTTCCTTCTTCCGAACGCTGTCGTCGATCGTCTCGGTGCGATCGGAAGCCGTCTTGCGGATGCCAACCTCCTTCACAACGCCGGCCTCCTTCGAGACGACGGTTTCCTCGTGATGCTCTTCGGCCGAGATCGTACGATCCTGGAACGCGCGGTCGGCGTCCGTCAAAGGGCGATCGACGCCGCGGCGTTCACTCTCGACATTCTCATCCCGA